>NZ_JBKOTU010000006.1:0-150676 GCF_049737915.1 Streptococcus sp. CL6.35
CATTACAGAGATACGTAAATGTATCTTTTTTATTTAGCTCTTTGCCAACTGTAGTGGGTTGAAGAAAAGCTAAGCTCGAGAAAGTACAAAATTAAGAGAGAATCAGTTTGCTTCTCTCTTTTTTGAATTTCAGTAATTCATTTTGATCGCGTATATTTTTTTGTTTCCTGATTTGTTCAATGAATACTGTAGTTTAGGTAGATAAATTAAAATTTAACAGATTGTATAATTCTTACAAACTTTTAAGAAAGTAATTGAAGAGTTTTTTGTCCTACCTATAATATATTTGTTTATGCGATAAAAATTTCCGCTCTTTTGTTTTTAAATAAGTATTAGTTTTCAATATAGTGTGAATTGGGTTTGATATTTCTTTTGAGGAAGCTACCTTAGATTTTTCTACTTGTGTTTTATTGTATAGTGTATCTTGCTTGTTTTGAACAGAATCTTTTATGACATTTGTCATATTTCCTAGTGACAGAAGCATCTAGCTCCGCAAACTTCAAAAGTCTATAATTGAAGTATGAAATGGAGGAAGAAGAGATGAAAAATAAAATGATTGTCGCAGTGAGTCTAGTAACAGCAGGAGTCATGACTTATCTCATGTTTTCAGGATTGGATGAAGGATTTTATCATTTTCCTTGGGAGCTATTTGCAGGCTTTGGAATTTTGTCTTGGCTTATCCGAGAAGGTTTGAAATTGGTCTCAGATGTGGAAAAGGAGTTTGAAAAATGAAAAAAGTTCCCTATCTTTTTATTGGACTGTCACTAGTGGTATGGTTGGTAGAAATATTTACAGGTTGGTTTGATCAAGCCTTCCTTCACCAATTCATCCGTGGTGCCTGGGGATTAGGATTTATGATTTTTATCGCCTTTCCGATGGGAAAGGAGTGGCTGAAAGGAGAATATCATGAACATGATTAAGGTAGAAAGCTTAAATAAAATCATCAAGGGCAAGGCTATTTTGAAGGATATTTCCTTTGAGGTAACAGAAGGTGAATGCGTCGCCTTGATTGGTCCCAATGGTGCTGGGAAGACCACACTCTTGGACTGTTTGCTTGGAGATAAACTGGTCACAAGCGGTCAAGTATCCATCCAAGGCTTGCCAGTGACGAGTTCTCAGTTAGACTACACAAGATCCTATCTCCCTCAAGAAAATGTCATCGTTCAGAAATTAAAGGCCAAAGAGTTGATTGCTTTCTTTCAAAGTATTTATCCAAATCCCTTGAGCAACCAGGAGATCGATCAACTGTTGCAGTTTGACAAGCAACAAAAAGAGCAATTTGCAGAAAAATTGTCAGGTGGGCAAAAGCGTCTTTTCTCTTTTGTCTTTACCTTGATTGGCCGACCAAAACTTGTCTTTTTAGATGAGCCAACTGCGGCCATGGATACCTCAACCCGCCAACGTTTTTGGGAAATTGTTCAGGATCTAAAAGCGCAGGGAGTTACCATTCTCTATTCGTCCCATTACATCGAAGAGGTAGAGCATACAGCGGACCGAATCTTGGTCTTGAATAAGGGAGAGTTGATTCGCGATACAACACCTCTAGCTATGCGTAGTGAGGAGATTGAAAAGCATTTTATCCTTCCTCTAGCTTACAAGGAAGTCGTTGAGAAGTCAGTCTTGGTTGAAAGGTGGGTACAAAAACAAGATGCTCTGCAAGTAGTCACACGAGAGGCAAATGCTTTCTGGGAACTGTTAGTTCAAGCAGGATGTAGCATACAAGAAATTGAAGTTAATAATCGTAGTTTGTTGGATACAATCTTTGAAGAAACTCAGAAGGGAGATGACTAAGATGAAACAATGGATAGCATTAAATAAGATAGAATTTCTATTGACCAAACGACAATTAATCTATTATTTATTATCAGTAGGTATGCCGACAGCCTTCTATTTATTCTTTTCAGGCATGTACCAGGACACACCCGGTGGACCCGCGAATTTTATGCGTGATTATCTTATCTCCATGACAGCTTTTTCGATGATGTCGACAGCTATCTTCTCATTCCCATCTGTCTTACATACCGATAAAATAAACAACTGGCAGAAAACATTGCGCCATACTCCGGTAAATATGGTAGAATATTATCTATCAAAGATAACAAGTATGATGGTTGATTATCTGGTCTCAATCCTGGTTGTTTTCTCAGTTGGGCACTTGGTCAGAGGTGTGGATATGCCTTTAGGAAGCTGGATTGGGGCTGCGCTCTTGCTGATAGTAGGAAGTGTAGCTTTTGTAGCGCTTGGCTTGACCTTGACACTCTTGCCTTCTAGTCAGCTGATGTCTGTCGTGGGCAATCTTCTCTATCTAGGCTTGGCTGTTTTAGGCGGACTCTGGATGCCCATCTCTTTATTTCCAGACTGGATGCAAGCAATCGGGAAGTGTCTACCAACTTATCAGTTGATGGAGTTGCTCAAGACCTTCTTAAACGAGGGTAGCATCAATCTATCAGCCACAGTTTATCTACTTGTTTTTTCAGCAGTTTTGTTTGGTTTGACCATTTACCTTCAAGGTCATAAGGAGAATGCTTAATGCTTGAAAGACTGAAAAGCATACATTATATGTTTTGGGCCAGTTTAATTTTTATGATTTTCCCCATCCTACCTGTAGTGACTGGATGGCTTTCTGCCTGGCATTTATTGATTGATATTCTATTTGTAGTGGCATATTTGGGTGTTTTAACAACTAAGAGCCAGCGCCTATCTTGGCTATATTGGGGTCTCATGCTGACTTATGTAGTTGGGAATACTGCCTTTGTTGCTGTTAATTATATCTGGTTCTTCTTTTTCCTTTCTAACCTCTTAATTTATCATTTCGGCGTACGTAGTTTTAATTCTTTACATGTCCGAACTTTTCTCCTTGCTCAAGTCCTTGTTGTGGGGCAACTTTTGATTTTTCAGGAAGTTGAAGTTGAGTTTCTAGTCTATCTACTTGGAATTCTCACTTTTATCGATTTAATGACTTTTGGCTTGGTTCGGATTCGCATTATCGAGGATTTGAAAGAAGCTCAGACTAAGCAAAATGCCCAGATAAATCTATTGCTTGCTGAAAATGAACGCAGTCGTATCGGTCAGGATTTGCATGATAGTCTGGGACATACCTTTGCTATGCTGAGTGTTAAAACTGATCTAGCCTTGCAGTTATTTCAAATACAGGCTTATTCAAAGGTGGAAAAGGAATTAAGAGAAATACAGCAAATTAGCAAAGAATCAATGCGTGAAGTGCGAACCATTGTGGAAAATCTTAAGTCTAGAACTTTGACATCCGAACTAGAGACTGTGAAAAAGATGTTAGAAATTGCTGGAATTGAGGTGGAAATAGCTAATCAACTAGATACAGCTAGCTTAACTCAGGAATTAGAGTCAACAGCTTCCATGATTTTGCTTGAGTTAGTGACCAATATCATCAAACATGCCAAAGCTTCTAAAGCCTATGTAAGATTAGAACGGACAGATAAGGAACTCATTCTAATTGTGAGAGATGATGGCTGTGGCTTTGATTCTATAAAGAGGGATGACCTCCATACAGTCCGAGATCGTGTTCTTCTATTTTCGGGAGAAGTAAAGGTAATTAGTCGGAAACAACCGACAGAAGTTCAGGTTCGACTACCTTATAAGGAGAGAAACTAAGATGAAACTACTTGTTGCAGAAGATCAAAGTATGTTGCGAGATGCTATGTGTCAATTGCTCACGCTTCAACCAGGTGTAGACTCTGTCTTTCAAGCCAAGAATGGGCAAGAAGCAATCCAACTATTAGAAAAGGAGTCTGTAGATATCGCCATCCTTGACGTAGAAATGCCTGTTAAGACAGGTCTTGAAGTCTTGGAGTGGATACGAGCAGAAAATCTAGCAACAAAGGTGGTTGTGGTGACGACCTTCAAGCGTCCTGGGTATTTTGAACGTGCGGTCAAGGCTGGAGTAGATGCTTATGTATTAAAAGAAAGAAACATTGCAGAGCTAATGCAAACCTTGCACACCGTCCTAGAGG
This sequence comes from Streptococcus sp. CL6.35, assembly GCF_049737915.1. Taxonomy (GTDB): domain Bacteria; phylum Bacillota; class Bacilli; order Lactobacillales; family Streptococcaceae; genus Streptococcus. The sequence continues at coordinate 3,987 of NZ_JBKOTU010000006.1, forward strand.
GACGCAAGGAGTATTCGCCTGAATTGATGGAAGTGGTGATGACGCATCCCAATCCATTAACAGAACAAGAAATCGCAGTTTTAAAGGGAATTGCTCAGGGCTTATCTAACCAAGAAATTGCAGACAAACTTTATCTATCCAACGGAACAGTCCGAAACTATGTCACCAATATTCTTTCTAAATTACATGCAGGCAATCGAACAGAGGCAGCTAATATTGCGAAAGAATCTGGTTGGTTGTGATGATATAATATTTTTTGAACATTATGTCTAAAATTGATGAGATTGAATGGAACAATATTAATTTTAGGAGGGTGGGATTCCTCCTTTTTCTTTTTTAGGGAGCACTACAAAAGAGCTAAAATTAACAATAAAAAAGAAAAATATCTTGACAACCAAGGGAAAATTTTGTTACAATAATAGACGGTACTTTTTACTTTTGGTCTCTCAAGAGTGTACAGGGACGTGCTGACAAATGTTGCAAAAGTACACACAGATGATAGCTGTCACCAAGTGTATCATCACCAAAAATAAAAAAACACAGGAGAATGTAGATGCCTACAATTAACCAATTGGTTCGCAAACCGCGTAAATCAAAAGTAGAAAAATCTAAATCACCAGCTTTGAACGTTGGTTACAACAGTCATAAAAAAGTTCAAACAAACGTTTCTTCACCACAAAAACGTGGTGTTGCAACTCGTGTTGGAACAATGACACCTAAAAAACCTAACTCAGCCCTTCGTAAATTCGCTCGTGTACGTTTGAGCAACCTTATCGAAGTTACTGCCTACATCCCAGGTATCGGACACAACTTGCAAGAGCACAGCGTGGTGCTTCTTCGTGGTGGACGTGTAAAAGACCTTCCAGGGGTACGTTACCATATCGTCCGTGGTGCACTTGATACTGCAGGTGTTAACGATCGTAAACAAGGCCGTTCTAAATACGGTACTAAACGTCCAAAAGCATAAGGAAAGGGGATAAAGAGAAATGAGTCGTAAAAATAGAGCTCCAAAACGTGACGTATTGCCAGATCCGCTTTACAATTCACAACTAGTTACTCGTCTTATCAACCGCGTTATGCTTGATGGTAAACGTGGTACAGCTGCTTCAATCGTTTACGGTGCTTTTGAGCAAATCAAAGAAGCTACTGGAAACGATGCACTTGAAGTATTTGAAACAGCTATGGAAAACATCATGCCTGTACTTGAAGTACGTGCACGTCGTGTTGGTGGTTCTAACTACCAAGTCCCAGTTGAAGTTCGTCCAGAACGTCGTACAACACTTGGACTTCGTTGGTTGGTAACAATCGCTCGTCTTCGTGGTGAACACACAATGCAAGACCGTCTTGCAAAAGAAATCTTGGATGCTGCTAACAACACTGGTGCAGCTGTTAAGAAACGTGAAGATACTCACCGTATGGCTGAAGCTAACCGTGCATTCGCACACTTCCGTTGGTAAAATCATGATGCTAGGAACGCTAAGGATGCAAGGTGAAAATAGGAAACTGACGCAGTATTCGACGAATACAAGGAAGTTTATCTTTTTCACACAGCATCCCGTTCCGGCTCAAATCGGCTAATTAACTTTAGCCCGAGTTCAACTCAACTTACCATCTCGTAAGTTGAAACCAACAATAGCATGAAAACATTGAGAACGGGTAGGTCCTGCCTATCCGTTTTTATTAAAATCGTGTTATAATAGAATAGAAATCAAAAATAAATAGGAGAAACAAACCTCATGGCACGCGAATTTTCACTTGAAAAAACTCGTAATATCGGTATCATGGCTCACGTCGATGCTGGTAAAACAACAACTACTGAGCGTATTCTTTACTACACTGGTAAAATCCACAAAATCGGTGAAACTCACGAAGGTGCGTCACAAATGGACTGGATGGAGCAAGAGCAAGAACGTGGTATCACTATCACATCTGCTGCGACAACAGCTCAATGGAACAACCACCGCGTAAACATCATCGACACACCAGGACACGTGGACTTCACAATCGAAGTACAACGTTCTCTTCGTGTATTGGATGGTGCGGTTACCGTTCTTGACTCACAATCAGGTGTTGAGCCTCAAACTGAAACAGTTTGGCGTCAAGCAACTGAGTACGGAGTTCCACGTATCGTATTTGCCAACAAAATGGACAAAATCGGTGCTGACTTCCTTTACTCTGTAAGCACACTTCACGATCGTCTTCAAGCAAATGCACACCCAATCCAATTGCCAATCGGTTCTGAAGATGACTTCCGTGGTATCATCGACTTGATCAAGATGAAAGCTGAAATCTATACTAACGACCTTGGTACAGATATCCTTGAAGAAGATATCCCAGCTGAATACCTTGACCAAGCTCAAGAATACCGTGAAAAATTGATCGAAGCAGTTGCTGAAACTGACGAAGAATTGATGATGAAATACCTCGAAGGTGAAGAAATCACTAACGAAGAATTGAAAGCTGGTATCCGTAAAGCGACTATCAACGTTGAATTCTTCCCAGTATTGTGTGGTTCTGCCTTCAAGAACAAAGGTGTTCAATTGATGCTTGATGCGGTTATTGACTACCTTCCAAGCCCACTTGACATCCCAGCAATCAAAGGTGTTAACCCAGACACAGACGCTGAAGAAACTCGTCCAGCCTCTGACGAAGAGCCATTTGCAGCTCTTGCCTTCAAGATTATGACTGACCCATTCGTAGGTCGTTTGACATTCTTCCGTGTTTACTCAGGTGTTCTTCAATCAGGTTCATACGTATTGAACACTTCTAAAGGTAAACGTGAACGTATCGGACGTATCCTTCAAATGCACGCCAACAGCCGTCAAGAAATCGACACTGTTTACTCAGGTGATATCGCTGCTGCCGTTGGTTTGAAAGATACTACTACTGGTGACTCATTGACAGATGAAAAAGCTAAAATCATCCTTGAGTCAATCAACGTTCCAGAACCAGTTATCCAATTGATGGTTGAGCCAAAATCTAAAGCTGACCAAGACAAGATGGGTATTGCCCTTCAAAAATTGGCTGAAGAAGATCCAACATTCCGCGTTGAAACAAACGTTGAAACTGGTGAAACAGTTATCTCTGGTATGGGTGAGCTTCACCTTGATGTCCTTGTTGACCGTATGCGTCGTGAGTTCAAAGTTGAAGCAAACGTAGGTGCTCCTCAAGTATCTTACCGTGAAACATTCCGCGCTTCTACTCAAGCACGTGGATTCTTCAAACGTCAGTCTGGTGGTAAAGGTCAATTCGGTGATGTATGGATTGAATTTACTCCAAATGAAGAAGGTAAAGGATTCGAATTCGAAAACGCAATCGTCGGTGGTGTGGTTCCTCGTGAATTTATCCCAGCGGTTGAAAAAGGTTTGGTAGAATCTATGGCTAACGGTGTTCTTGCAGGTTACCCAATGGTTGACGTTAAAGCTAAGCTTTACGATGGTTCATACCACGATGTCGACTCATCTGAAACTGCCTTCAAGATTGCGGCTTCACTTGCCCTTAAAGAAGCTGCTAAATCAGCACAACCAGCTATCCTTGAGCCAATGATGCTTGTAACAATCACTGTTCCAGAAGAAAACCTTGGTGATGTTATGGGTCACGTAACTGCTCGTCGTGGACGTGTAGATGGTATGGAAGCACATGGTAACAGCCAAATCGTTCGTGCTTACGTTCCACTTGCTGAAATGTTCGGTTATGCAACAGTTCTTCGTTCTGCATCTCAAGGACGTGGTACATTCATGATGGTATTTGACCACTACGAAGATGTACCTAAGTCTGTACAAGAAGAAATTATTAAGAAAAACAAAGGTGAAGACTAATCTGTCCTCGCTCTAGAAGGAAGTCACTTAGTGGCTTCCTTTTGTCTTTAGAAAACACCTCTAAGTATGGTAAAATAGTAGAAGAATAATGTGAGGAAAATGAATGTCAAATAGTTTTGAAATTTTGATGAATCAACTGGGGATGCCTGCTGAAATGAGACAGGCTCCTGCTTTAGCACAGGCCGATATTGAGCGAGTTGTGGTTCATAAAATTAGTAAGGTATGGGAATTTCATTTCGTATTTTCTAATATTTTACCGATTGAAATCTTTTTAGAATTAAAGAAGGGTTTGAGTGAGGAATTTTCTAAGACAGGTAATAAAGCTATTTTTGAAATTAAGGCTCTGTCTCAAGATTTTTCAAACCAACTCTTGCAGGCCTACTATAGAGAGGCTTTTTCTGAAGGGCCGTGTGCTAGTCAAGGCTTTAAATCTCTTTATCAGAATTTGCAAGTTCGTGCTGAGGGCAATCAACTCTTTATTGAAGGCTCAGAGGCGATTGATAAGGAACACTTTAAGAAAAATCATCTTCCTAATTTAGTCAAACAACTTGAAAAATTTGGCTTTCCAACTCTCAACTGTCAAGTAGAAAAGAATGATGTGCTGACTCAAGAGCAGGAAGAAGCCTTTCATGCTGAAAATGAGCAGATTGTTCAAGCCGCCAATGAGGAAGCGCTCCGTGCTATGGAGCAACTGGAACAGATGGCACCTCCTCCAGCGGAAGAGAAGCCAGCCTTTGATTTTCAAGCCAAAAAAGCTGCAGCTAAACCCAAGCTAGATAAGGCAGAGATTACTCCTATGATCGAGGTGACGACGGAAGAAAATCGTTTGGTATTTGAAGGGGTTGTTTTTGATGTGGAGCAAAAAGTGACCAGAACAGGGCGTGTTTTGATCAACTTTAAAATGACGGACTACACTTCCAGTTTTTCTATGCAAAAGTGGGTTAAGAACGAGGAAGAGGCTCAGAAATTTGATCTCATCAAGAAAAATTCTTGGCTCCGAGTTCGTGGGAATGTGGAGATGAATAACTTCACACGCGATTTGACTATGAACGTGCAGGATGTGCAGGAAGTTGTTCACTATGAGCGGAAGGATTTAATGCCAGAAGGAGAACGGCGGGTTGAGTTTCATGCTCATACTAATATGTCGACCATGGATGCTTTGCCAGAGGTCGAAGAGATTGTTGCGACAGCTGCTAAGTGGGGACACAAGGCGGTTGCTATCACGGATCATGGGAATGTTCAGTCCTTCCCACACGGTTATAAGGCGGCTAAGAAAGCGGGGATCCAGCTGATCTATGGTATGGAAGCCAATATCGTGGAGGACCGTGTTCCTATCGTTTATAACGAAGTGGAGATGGACTTGTCAGAAGCGACCTATGTGGTATTTGACGTGGAAACGACGGGTCTATCAGCTATCTACAATGACTTGATTCAGGTTGCGGCCTCTAAGATGTATAAGGGGAATGTCATTGCTGAATTTGATGAATTTATCAATCCCGGGCATCCTTTGTCGGCCTTTACCACGGAGTTGACTGGAATTACAGATGACCATGTCAAAAATGCCAAACCACTGGAACAAGTTTTGCAAGAATTCCAAGAATTTTGCAAGGATACGGTCCTAGTTGCCCACAATGCGACCTTTGACGTTGGCTTTATGAATGCCAATTATGAGCGTCATGGTTTGCCAAAGATTAGTCAGCCAGTTATTGATACGCTGGAGTTTGCTAGAAACCTCTATCCTGAGTACAAACGTCATGGTTTGGGGCCTTTGACCAAGCGTTTTGGTGTGGCCTTAGAACATCACCACATGGCCAACTACGATGCGGAAGCGACTGGTCGTCTGCTCTTTATCTTTATCAAAGAGGTAGCAGAAAAACATGGTGTGACCGATTTAGCTAGACTTAACATTGATTTGATTAGTCCAGATTCTTATAAAAAAGCTCGTATCAAGCATGCGACCATTTATGTCAAGAATCAAGTAGGGCTAAAAAATATCTTTAAGCTGGTTTCCTTGTCTAATACTAAGTACTTTGAAGGGGTGCCACGGATTCCGAGAACGATTTTAGATGCCCATCGGGAAGGTTTGATTTTAGGTTCAGCTTGCTCTGAAGGTGAAGTTTTTGATGCGGTTGTTTCCCAAGGTGTGGATGCGGCGGTTGAGGTGGCCAAGTATTATGACTTTATCGAGGTCATGCCACCAGCTATCTATGCTCCCTTGATTGCCAAGGAGCAGGTCAAGGATATGGAAGAACTCCAGACCATTATCAAGAGTTTGATAGAGGTGGGAGACCGTCTTGGTAAGCCTGTTCTGGCTACGGGGAATGTCCACTATATCGAACCAGAAGAAGAAATTTACCGTGAAATTATTGTCCGTAGTTTGGGACAAGGAGCTATGATTAACCGAACTATCGGTCATGGAGAACATGCCCAACCAGCTCCTCTTCCGAAGGCTCATTTTCGAACAACCAATGAGATGTTGGATGAATTTGCCTTCTTGGGAGAGGAATTAGCTCGGAAATTGGTTATTGAAAACACCAATGCCTTGGCAGATATCTTTGAACCTGTTGAGGTTGTTAAGGGTGACTTGTACACGCCTTTCATTGACAAGGCTGAAGAAACAGTTGCTGAGTTGACCTATAAGAAAGCCTTTGAGATTTATGGAAATCCGCTACCAGATATCGTTGATTTGCGGATTGAAAAGGAACTAACTTCTATTCTGGGGAATGGATTTGCCGTGATTTATTTAGCCTCGCAGATGCTGGTACAACGTTCCAATGAACGGGGCTACTTGGTTGGTTCTCGTGGGTCTGTCGGATCTAGTTTCGTTGCGACCATGATTGGGATTACAGAGGTCAATCCTCTTTCTCCTCACTATGTCTGTGGTCAGTGTCAGTACAGTGAATTTATCACAGATGGTTCGTACGGTTCAGGATTTGATATGCCCAATAAGGACTGTCCAAACTGTGGTCATAAACTCAGCAAAAACGGACAGGATATTCCTTTCGAGACCTTCCTTGGTTTTGATGGGGATAAGGTTCCTGATATTGACTTGAACTTCTCGGGAGAAGACCAGCCTAGCGCCCACTTGGATGTGCGTGATATCTTTGGTGAGGAATATGCCTTCCGTGCAGGAACGGTTGGTACAGTTGCTGCCAAGACTGCTTATGGCTTTGTTAAGGGCTACGAGCGGGACTATGGGAAGTTTTATCGTGATGCAGAAGTGGAACGCCTTGCTCAGGGTGCGGCTGGTGTCAAGCGGACAACAGGACAACACCCGGGGGGAATCGTTGTTATTCCGAACTACATGGATGTCTACGATTTTACGCCTGTCCAGTATCCAGCAGATGACGTGACGGCTGAATGGCAGACCACTCACTTTAACTTCCACGATATCGATGAGAATGTCCTCAAACTTGATGTACTGGGGCATGATGATCCGACCATGATTCGGAAACTTCAGGATTTGTCGGGTATTGATCCCAATGAAATCCCTATGGATGATGAAGGGGTGATGGCCCTCTTTTCAGGGACTGATGTGCTTGGTGTGACACCTGAGCAAATCGGAACGCCTACGGGCATGCTGGGAATTCCAGAGTTTGGAACTAACTTTGTCCGAGGCATGGTCGATGAAACCCATCCGACAACCTTTGCGGAATTGCTTCAGCTCTCAGGTCTGTCCCACGGTACTGATGTCTGGTTGGGAAATGCCCAGGATTTGATTAAGCAAGGAATTGCTGACCTATCAACCGTTATCGGTTGTCGGGACGACATCATGGTTTACCTCATGCATGCTGGTCTTGAACCCAAGATGGCCTTTACCATCATGGAACGGGTACGTAAGGGCTTGTGGCTAAAGATTTCCGAAGAAGAACGAAATGGATACATCGAAGCTATGAAGGCTAATAAGGTGCCAGAGTGGTATATCGAATCTTGTGGGAAAATCAAGTACATGTTCCCTAAAGCCCACGCGGCAGCCTACGTTATGATGGCCCTTCGTGTAGCTTACTTCAAGGTTCACCATCCGATTTATTACTACTGTGCTTACTTCTCTATCCGCGCCAAGGCTTTTGACATCAAGACTATGGGTGCGGGCTTGGATGCTATTAAACGTAGAATGCAAGAAATTGCTGAAAAACGCAAAAACAACGAAGCCTCTAATGTGGAAATCGATCTCTATACAACTCTTGAGATTGTTAATGAAATGTGGGAGCGTGGTTTCAAGTTTGGAAAACTCGATCTCTATCGTAGTCAGGCGACAGAATTCCTCATTGATGGGGATACTCTCATCCCGCCATTTGTAGCAATGGATGGTCTGGGAGAGAACGTTGCTAAGCAGTTGGTACGAGCGCGTGAAGAGGGAGAATTCCTCTCCAAAACAGAACTACGCAAACGCGGTGGCCTCTCATCTACCTTGGTTGAAAAGATGGATGAAATGGGGATTCTGGGCAATATGCCAGAGGATAACCAGCTCAGTTTGTTTGATGAGTTGTTTTAAGGTCTTGGAGGAAAAAAGATGAAACTAAGAATCTTTGCGGAAGACAAGCCGGCTGAGAAGGTGTTTGAGTATCAATTGGAACTTGCTGATCAGACAATTCTTCTATCGACAGCACTCTTGTCAGGTGCTATTGCTTTAGCAGGAATCTTTTTTTGCTTTGAAAGAAAAATAAAAATAGAAAAGAGAAAACAGAATGGTTTTACCAAATTTTAAAGAAAATCTAGAAAAATATGCGAAATTATTGGTTGCGAACGGAATCAATGTGCAACCTGGTCACACTTTGGCTCTCTCTATCGATGTGGAGCAACGTGAGTTGGCTCACTTAATCGTCAAAGAAGCTTATGCTTTGGGTGCGCATGAGGTGATCGTTCAGTGGACAGATGATGTCATCAACCGTGAGAAATTTCTCCACGCACCGATGGAGCGTCTGGACAATGTACCAGAATACAAGATTGCTGAGATGAACTATCTTTTGGAGAACAAGGCTAGTCGTCTCGGAGTTCGTTCATCTGATCCAGGTGCCTTGAACGGAGTGGACGCTGACAAGCTCTCAGCTTCTGCCAAAGCTATGGGACTTGCCATGAAGCCAATGCGTATCGCGACTCAATCCAACAAGGTTAGCTGGACTGTAGCAGCCGCTGCTGGACTTGAGTGGGCTAAGAAAGTTTTTCCAAATGCTGCGAGCGACGAAGAAGCAGTTGATCTCCTTTGGGACCAAATCTTCAAAACTTGTCGTGTCTATGAAGAAGATCCTGTTAAGGCTTGGGAAGAGCATGCAGCTATCCTCAAGAGCAAGGCCGATATGCTTAATAAAGAGCAATTTTCAGCTCTTCACTACACAGCTCCAGGGACCGATTTGACCCTTGGCTTGCCGAAGAACCACGTTTGGGAATCAGCTGGTGCTATCAATGCACAGGGCGAAGGATTCTTGCCAAATATGCCGACAGAGGAAGTCTTCACAGCGCCTGACTTTCGTCGTGCAGATGGTTATGTCACTTCTACAAAACCGCTTAGCTATAATGGAAATATCATCGAAGGAATTAAAGTAACCTTTAAGGATGGACAAATCGTGGATATTTCAGCTGAGAAGGGTGATCAGGTCATGAAAGACCTTGTCTTTGAAAATGCGGGTGCGCGTGCCTTAGGTGAATGTGCCTTGGTACCAGATCCAAGCCCAATTTCTCAGTCAGGTATTACCTTCTTCAACACCCTTTTCGATGAGAATGCTTCAAACCACTTGGCTATCGGTGCAGCCTATGCGACTAGCGTCGTTGGTGGTGCAGAGATGAGTGAAGAAGAGCTTGAAGCTGCGGGACTTAACCGTTCAGATGTTCACGTGGACTTTATGATTGGTTCTAACCAAATGGATATCGATGGTATCCGTGAGGATGGAACACGAGTACCTCTCTTCCGTAACGGAGATTGGGCAAATTAAGGAGATAATATGTTAGGAAGTATGTTCGTTGGTCTCCTAGTGGGATTTTTAGCAGGTACTCTGACCAATCGTGGAGAGCGAATGGGATGTTTTGGGAAAATGTTTCTAGGCTGGATTGGTGCCTTTATAGGCCACTTGCTTTTTGGGACTTGGGGACCGATAATAGCAGGAACTGCCATTATTCCTGCAATACTAGGTTCCATGATTGTCTTAGCGATTTTCTGGAGACGAGGAAGTTAATTTCTTAAATCTGATACTCAATGAACATCAAAGAGCAAACTAGGAAACTAGCCGCAGGTTGCTCAAAGCACTGCTTTGAGGTTGTAGATAGAACTGACGAAGTCAGTAACATATATACGGCAAGGCGACGTTGACGCGGTTTGAAGAGATTTTTGAAGAGTATGAAACGAAAAGGAGGTTGGTCATTGAGACAGCCTCCTTTTGATATGATATAATAGTTCTATGAGATTAGATAAATTTTTAGTTGCCTGCGCTGTGGGGAGTCGGACTGAGGTTAAAAACTTGCTCAAGGCTGGGCGCGTGATGGTAAATGGTAAAAAAGAGAAATCAGCTAAATTGCAGATTGATGAAGAAAGAGATGACATTCGCTTTGATGGGCAAGTGTTGGAGTATGAAGAGTTTGTCTACTACATAATGAATAAGCCCAAAGGAGTTATCTCAGCGACTGAGGATCCCAAGCACAGAACCGTTCTGGACTTGCTGGATGATATTGCTCGGAGCAAGGAAGTTTTCCCAGTAGGACGCTTGGATATTGATACGCATGGACTCCTGCTCCTGACAAATGATGGTCAGCTGGCCCATGCTCTTCTTTCGCCCAAGCGTCATGTGGACAAGACGTATCAGGCACAAGTCAAGGGAATCATGACCCAAGAAGATGTGGAGACATTTACTAAGGGTATTCCGCTCAAAGACTTTACCTGTCAGCCTGCTAGACTGGAGCTTATTTCCATAGATACAGAAAAGAATCAAAGCAAAATCCGTGTGACCATTGCAGAAGGGAAGTTCCATCAGGTCAAGCGTATGGTGGCATACTGTGGCAAGGAAGTAGTAGACTTGCAACGGTTGACTATGGGAACTTTAGTTTTGGATGAGAATTTACAAAGAGGAGAATGGCGTCGTTTGACCAAGGAAGAGTTAGAAATTCTACTTGCGAGTATTGCTTAATTGGATTTATATTCGAAAAGGTGAGGAAGAATATCCTTGCCTTTTATGTTTTTCAGTTGCTTACTTTGTGAAAAGAGTTATAATAGACTGTAGAATAAAAGGAGGAATCTATGAACGCGATTCAAGAATCATTTACTGATAAATTATTTGCCAACTATGAAGCAAATGTCAAATACCAAGCGATTGAAAATGCTGCTAGCCATAATGGAATTTTTGCAGCCCTAGAACGTCGCCAAAGCCATGTAGACAACACACCTGTTTTCTCATTGGATTTGACCAAGGACAAGGTAACAAACCAGAAAGCGTCTGGTCGTTGCTGGATGTTTGCAGCCCTTAACACCTTCCGTCACAAACTCATCTCTCAATATAAATTGGAAAACTTTGAGTTGTCACAGGCTCATACATTCTTCTGGGATAAGTATGAGAAATCAAACTGGTTCTTGGAGCAAGTCATTGCGACTGCAGACCAAGACTTGACGAGCCGTAAGGTTAAATTCCTACTTCAAACACCACAACAAGACGGTGGCCAGTGGGATATGGTCGTTTCTCTCTTTGAGAAATACGGTGTCGTGCCTAAGTCAGTTTACCCTGAGTCTGTTTCATCTAGTAGCAGCCGTGAGCTAAATGCAATCCTTAACAAATTGCTTCGCCAAGATGCTCAAATCTTGCGTGACTTGCTTGCTTCTGGCGCAGACCAAGGGACTGTTCAAGCTAAGAAAGAAAACCTCTTGCAAGAAATCTTTAATTTCCTTGCTATGTCACTAGGCCTTCCACCACGTAAATTTGACTTTGCTTATCGCGATAAGGATAACAACTACCAAAGCGAAAAGGGTATCACGCCACAAGAATTTTACAAGAAATATGTCAATCTTCCTCTAGAAGACTATGTTTCTGTTATCAATGCTCCAACCGCTGATAAACCTTACGGTAAATCTTACACAGTTGAGATGTTGGGAAATGTGGTTGGTAGCCGTGCAGTTCGCTACATCAACGTGCCGATGGAGCGCTTGAAAGAATTGGCGATTGCCCAAATGCAAACAGATGAGACTGTTTGGTTTGGTTCTGATGTTGGTCAGCTCAGCAACCGTAAAGCTGGAATCCTTGCGACAGATGTTTATGACTTTGAATCAAGCATGGATATTAAACTCACTCAAGACAAAGCTGGACGTTTGGACTATAGCGAAAGCTTAATGACCCACGCTATGGTCTTGACAGGTGTTGATTTGGACGAAAATGGCAAGTCAACCAAGTGGAAGGTTGAAAACTCTTGGGGAGACAAGGTCGGTACAGATGGTTACTTTGTTGCCTCAGACGCTTGGATGGACGAATACACTTACCAAATCGTTGTCCGTAAAGAATTGCTAACAGCAGAAGAACAAGCTGCCTATGAAGCAGAACCAATTGTACTCGCACCATGGGATCCAATGGGTGCCTTGGCCGAATAAAAGTATAGAAAAAAGGAATCAGATTTTAGAACCTGATTCCTTTTAAGTTGCTTGATTACATGATGTGAAGAACATGTGCCACAATACCCACTGCGAAGAGTGCAAGGATAATAGTGATTGGAGATACTTTTTTCTTAAGCAAGTACATGCAAAGGAAAGTAAGGAGTAGTCCTGATAGTCCAGGAATCAACATATCCAAGTTTTGTTGGAAAGTAGTAACTTTTTCAGATGTTTGAGATAATCCTTGTCCTACTTGTGCGAATGCTTCTTGGATACCTTTAGATCCTTCTGGCAATTTATCCCAATGGATATAAGCCTTTTCATCTAGTTGAACTTTGGCAACATCGAAAGCAAATTTAATATTTACCCAACGTTGAACAAGGACAGCAAGAATGAACATACCAAGGATAGAAGCGCCTTTAGTGATGTCTTGGAGGATACCGCCAGACATATCTTTAGTGATTTCTGATCCAGCCTTGTATCCAATCTCTTGTGTATACCACAAGAATGACATACGAATCAAGTTCCAAAGAACGAAGAAGAGGATTGGACCTAAGATATTACCAGTAAGGGCAAGTGAAGCACCGAGTGATCCAAGGATTGGGCGTACTGTAAACCAGAATACTGGGTCACCGATACCAGCAAGAGGTCCCATCATACCGATTTTAACCCCTTGGATAGCAGCGTCATCAATTTCAACACCGTTAGCACGTTCTTCTTCAAGTGCAAGAGTAACCCCCATGATTGGAGCGGCTACGTATGGGTGAGTGTTGAAGAACTCAAGATGGCGTTCAAGAGCAGCGATTTGATCTTCTTTTTTAGTGTAGAGTTTTTTAAGAGCTGGAATTAATGAGTAAGCCCAACCCAAGTTTTGCATACGTTCATAGTTCCAAGAACCTTGTAAGAAAGTTGAACGCCACCAAACTTTTTTACGATCTGATTTAGTTAATTGAAGTTTTTCAGTCATGATGTTTTCAGTCCTTTCTTATCTTAGTAGTCTTCTAGGATATCGCCGATTGGGTCGTTAGAAGTTGCGGCTCCTCCGCCACCATTTCCACCAGTTTTAGAAAGGTGAAGGTAGATAAGAGCGATAGCAACACCGATAGCACCAAATCCGATTAGAGTAATATCTGACACGGCAGCAAGCACGAAACCGATAGCGAAGAATGGCCATACTTCACGAGTTGCCATCATGTTGATAACCATAGCGTAACCAACGGCAACGACCATACCACCACCGATAGCCATACCATCTTTGAGCCAATCAGGCATAGCATTTAGAATGCTTTGTACTGTTTCAGTTGGTACCATTAGAAGGAGTGCTGCTGGGACTGCAATACGAAGACCTTGAAGAAGAAGTGCGACAAAGTGAGCACGTTCAACTGCTTTGAAGTCACCTTTTTTAGCAGAAGCATCAGCAGTGTGAACCAATCCGACAGAGAGTGTACGGACAATCATAGTCAAGAATAGACCAGCAACTGCAAGAGGGATAGCAACCGCTTGGGCAACACCGATACCTGTCTTAGTAAAGTCGCCACCAAGAACCATGATAATGGCAGCAGCAACAGAAGCAAGAGCAGCGTCAGGAGCTACGGCAGCTCCGATGTTAGCCCAACCAAGGGCGATCATTTGAAGAGAACCACCAAGGATAATCCCTGCTTCAAGGTTACCAGTAACAAGACCGATAAGGGTACAAGCTACGATTGGTTGATGGAATTGGAACTGGTCGAGGATACCTTCAAGACCTGCTAGGAAGGCTACAACGACTACTAAAACCATAGAAATAATAGACATCTTTAAAATCCTTTCATAAAATCGATTATTGCACGTTTGCTTTGTTGATCAAGTCAAACAAATCTTTTTTCGTGTCGTTTGGTACTTTACGTACATCAAATTCAACACCAAGGTCACGCATTTTTTCAAATGTAGCAACGTCTTCTTTATCCATAGACAAAACGTTGTTAACCATTGTTTTACCAGTTGAGTGAGCCATTGATCCAACATTAAGAGTTTTGATTGGCACGCCACCTTCGATAGCACGAAGGGCATCTTGAGGTGTTTCAAACAAGATAAGGGCATGTGTTTCTCCGAAGCGAGGGTCTTTTGCAACGTCGATTAGTTTTTGGATAGGAACAACGTTTGCTTTCACTTTACCTGGAGCTGCTTGTTTAATCAATTCTTTACGTAATTCGTCTTTAGCTACGTTATCTGAAGCAACGATGATACGGTCTGCTTTTGAATCTGGAGTCCAAGCAGTTGCAACCTGACCGTGAAGTAAACGAGTGTCTAGACGGGCAAGGTTGATTTTGAGTTTACCGTCTCCGATGACAGTTCCTTCTGGAATAGCAGCTTGGGCAACTGGAGCAGCTGCAGCGCTTGCTACTTCCTCAACTGGGTTTAGCTCTTCTGGAAGAGCCTTGATGCCATCTTTGGCTTCTTTAATGATATTAGCAGCGACTTTTTCTACACCTGCAGCAGCGTCCATGAGGCGCTCTGTGTAGGCTTGAATTAACATCGGTAAGTTCAGTCCTGTGATGATGGCAAACTTACGCTCAGGATTTTCTCCCATCACGCGACTAGCTTGGTTAAATGGAGATCCACTCCAAAGGTCAGCCAAAACTAGAACCTCATCTTCTGCGTCAAATGCAGCAACAGCGTTATTAAACTTAGCGTATAGATCATCAGGACCTTCGTTTGGCATAAAGGTTACAACTTGAACCTTTTCTTGTTCACCAAAGATCATAGATCCTGACTGATGAATACCCGCAGCAAATTCGCCGTGGCTCGCAATAATGATTCCGATACTCATTATTGTCATTCCTCCTTTTTTGTTTTAGTTTTCGTTTAAGAAAACTTTAAGACTTTTTAAGTATAAACCGTTTTCATCTAAAAATCAACTATTTATCATAAAATAATTAAAAAGATTACATCTGAAAATATTGATATATTGAGTTTTAGAGAAGTTTTTTTGAATCCTTATTTAAAAATTTAATATAAAAAAGTTGGAAGCGTATTCCAACTTTTAAAATAGGTTTCTATTAGATTAGTGGGTGAAGTCGAGTACCATACGTCCTTGGATTTGACCTTTTTCCATTTCGTCGAAAATGGCTACGGCATCTTCGACTGGACGTTTTTGAACAACTGGAACTACTAAACCTTCTGCACCGAATTGGAAGGCTTCTTCCAAGTCTTTACGAGTTCCTACAAGAGAACCGATGACTTGGATTCCATCTAGAACGGTTTTGACGATGCTGAGTTCCATCATTTCAGAAGGAAGGCCGACAGCGACAACGCGACCACCAGCACGAACTGAGTCAACAGCTTGGTTGAAGGCAACTTTAGACACAGCAGTTACGACAGCTGAATGAGCTCCACCATCAGTTTTTTCCTTGATGAGTCCAGGTACATCTTCAACTTCGAGGCCGTTAATAACAATGTCAGCGCCTACTTCTTTTGCAAGGGCAAGTTTGTCGTTATTGATATCAACTGCGATAACATGAGCATTGAATACTTTTTTAGCGTATTGAACAGCTAGGTTACCAAGTCCACCAGCACCGTAAAGAACAACCCATTGGCCTGGTTCAACTTTTGCTTCTTTAATAGCTTTATAGGTTGTTACACCAGCACATGTGATAGAAGAGGCTTGGGCTGGATCAAGTCCGTCAGGAACTTTGACAGCATAGTCTGCAGTTACGATACATTGTTCAGCCATACCACCATCTACTGAGTAGCCAGCATTTTTCACTGTACGGCAAAGGGTCTCGCGACCAGTTGTACAGTATTCGCAAGTGCCACATCCTTCAAAGAACCAAGCAACGCTGACGCGGTCGCCGACTTTAAGGCTTTTTACATCTGGGGCAATTTCCTTAACGATACCAACACCTTCATGTCCTAGAACACGGCCTGGTACTTGGCCAAAGTCACCATGGGCAACGTGGAGGTCAGTGTGGCAAACACCACAGTATTCAATTTCTACAAGTGCTTCCCCAGTTTCAAGTGGACGGAGTACTTTTTCTTCAACAGCAACACCAGTGCTTTCTGGATTTACAACAACAGCTTTCATAGCTATCCTCCTTGATATTAACTGAGAGCAGGAGAAACAGGACTGGATTGATTTTGTGTCAACAGAGTCGAGTATGACGAGCTCTCTTGTATTTATATGTGAAGTATATCACAAAAGAAAGCCTTTTCCAAGGTTTTGGAGGTGAAAAATAGAACAATCGATTAACCGGTTGATGAGACTGTGAAAAGAGCACAAAGACCAGCTCGCAAGCTGGTCAGTATGGACTATAAGAATAAGCCTTGCAGGGTTTTGGCAACCCCGTCTTGGTCATTTGTCAAGGAAATTTGCTCATCTGCATAGGGGAGTAGCTCAGGATTGGCATTTTTCATTGCATAACCTTTCCCAGCAAAAGCTAGCATTTCGGTATCATTGTGTTCATCTCCAAAGGCAATCAAATCTTTTTTGTCACGGTTCATTACCTTGAGCAAGTAGTCCAAAGCAAAGGCCTTGTTGACACCTTTTGGGGTACATTCAAGGATATTGAGCGGACCTCCCCAGGTATTGATAGACAGTTGATACTGGTAGAAGGCGTTCATTTCTTTTGCCAAGGCATACTTGTCACTGGCTCTGGTCTGCAACAGAATACAGTTAGGGTCCTTGGTCACTAACTCAGGCTGGAATTGATCTTCAGGCTGGAAAGCTTCTACCCCAAATAGTTTGGGATTGGCAATCTCTTCATTGGGATTTGTAATGTAGAATTTTTTACGATATTCTCCAGCGATAAAATCGGCTTGAATGTCCTCTGAACGTTGAACCATGTCTAGCAGATATTTTTTGTCTACGGTTAAACACTTTTCAAAGTTCCAAACTTGGTCTGGTAAATGAGTGAGGGAACCGTTGAAATTAATCATAGGAGTGTTTAAGCCTAGTTCACGGTAAAAATCTTTTGACATACGGTAAGGGCGACCTGTCGTAATAATAACCTGATGGCCTTTTTTAGCAACTTTTTTAATAGTTTCTTTGGTAAAGTCAGAAATCTGACTGTCCGAGTTGAGAAGGGTTCCATCCAGGTCAACTGCAATAATTTTTTTCGTCATAGGGACCTTTCTAGTGTCTTTTCAGATAAGATGTCTACTATTATAACAAAAAGCAGGCGGAAAAGCAGATTCCAAACAAAAAATGAAATTGGATTAATTTCTTAAATAAATCAAACAAAGATATTGAAAAAGTGAATGATAAATGGTATAATTCTATTATTGTTCGTAAAAATTAAAAGGAGATTAATAATGGACAAATTATTTAAACTAAAAGAGAACGGTACAGACGTTCGTACAGAGGTTCTCGCTGGTTTAACAACTTTCTTTGCAATGAGTTATATTCTCTTTGTAAACCCACAAATTCTTTCGCAAACAGGAATGCCTGCTCAAGGTGTCTTCCTAGCGACGATCATTGGTGCAGTAGCGGGTACCTTGATGATGGCCTTCTACGCTAACTTACCGTATGCCCAAGCACCAGGTATGGGACTCAATGCCTTCTTTACCTTTACAGTTGTATTTGGACTCGGTTATTCTTGGCAAGAAGCCCTAGCTATGGTCTTCATCTGTGGGGTTATCTCATTGATTATTACCTTGACAAATGTTCGTAAAATGATCATTGAATCGATTCCAAATGCCCTTCGCTCAGCTATTTCAGCTGGTATCGGTGTTTTCCTTGCCTACGTGGGAATTAAGAATGCTGGACTTTTGAAATTTACGATTGATCCAGGCAACTATACTGTTGTAGGAGAAGGGGCTGACAAAGCTCAAGCAACGATTGCAGCAAACTCTTCAGCAGTTCCAGGATTGGTCAGCTTTAATAATCCAGCTGTTTTGGTGGCTCTTGCAGGACTTGCCATTACTATCTTCTTTGTTATTAAAGGGATTAAAGGGGGAATTATCCTCTCTATCTTGACAACAACTGTTCTTGCTATTGCAGTTGGTTTGGTAGATTTGTCTAGTATCGATTTTGCTAATAACCATGTTGGTGCAGCCTTTGAAGACTTGAAGACAGTCTTTGGTGCAGCTCTTGGTTCAGAAGGTTTGGGAGCTTTGATTTCAGATACAGCTCGCTTGCCTGAAACTCTGATGGCTATTCTTGCCTTCTCGTTGACAGATATTTTTGACACAATTGGTACCTTGATCGGTACAGGTGAAAAAGTTGGTATCGTAGCGACAAATGGTGAAAACCACCAATCAGCTAAGTTGGATAAGGCTCTTTACTCTGACTTGATTGGTACTTCAATTGGTGCCATCGCTGGTACTTCGAACGTAACGACTTATGTCGAGTCTGCTGCTGGTATCGGTGCAGGTGGACGTACTGGTTTGACAGCCTTGGTCGTGGCAATCTGTTTTGCGATCTCAAGCTTCTTTAGCCCACTTCTAGCGATTGTACCAACAGCCGCTACAGCTCCAATCTTGATTATCGTTGGGATTATGATGTTGGCTAGCTTGAAAAATATCCATTGGGATGATATGTCTGAAGCGGTTCCTGCTTTCTTCACATCTATCTTTATGGGATTCAGCTACTCTATCACTCAAGGGATTGCAGTTGGTTTCTTGACTTACACTTTGACTAAGCTTGTTAAAGGTCAAGCTAAAGATGTTCATGTCATGATTTGGATTTTGGATGCCTTGTTTATCCTTAACTACATCAGTATGGCCTTATAATAGGATAACCCAGGGGGATTTTCCCCCTTTTTTAATATAAAGGAGATGGGTGATGAAAGAGAAAAATATGTGGAAAGAATTATTGAATCGTGCAGGTTGGCTGTTAATCTTTTTGCTGGCGACAATTTTATATCAGATTCCTATAGGGGTTACTGCTATTTTAACTTTAAATGCAGTACCACTGTTGCAGTCAGGACTGATAGTTGCTGGTATTTCGATTGTAGTTTTGGCACTATTTATTTTTGGAGCTCGTAAAACGCAATTAGCAAGTTTTAATTTTTCTTTTTTTAGAGCGAAGGATTTGGCACGTTTGGGCTTGAGTTATTTAGTTATTATCGGGTCAAATATACTTGGTTCTATCTTGTTACAACTGTCAAATGAGACGACAACAAGTAACCAGTCTCAGATTAACGATATGGTTCAGAATAGTTCTCTGATTTCCAGTTTCTTCTTACTGGCCTTGCTTGCTCCGATTTGTGAGGAAATCTTGTGCCGTGGGATTATTCCTAAAAAGATTTTCCGAGGAAAAGAGAACTTGGGATTTGTAGTCGGTACGATTGTGTTTGCTTTATTGCATCAACCAAGTAATTTACCTTCTTTATTGATTTATGGAGGTATGTCGATTGTTCTATCTTGGACGGCTTACAAGACCCAACGTTTGGAAATGTCTATCTTACTTCACATGATTGTGAATGGGGTTGCTTTCTGTTTGTTGGCTCTCGTGGTGATTTTGAGTCGGACATTAGGGATATCTGTTTAAGATTTTTGACAATTGCTTACTTGTTTCTACTGGGAAAAAGATGAATGCAATCGTGTCCATCTTTTTCTTTTTATGGTAAAATAGAGAAATAATATGATGAAAAGCCTTGAGGGAGTGAACGATATGTCAAGTAAAGCCAATCATGCAAAGACAGCTATTTGCGGAATTATCAATGTAACCCCAGACTCCTTTTCGGACGGTGGTCAATTTTTTGCTCTTGAGCAAGCACTCCAGCAGGCTCGTAAATTGATAGCAGAAGGGGCTAGTATGCTAGATATCGGCGGAGAATCGACTCGGCCGGGAAGCAGCTATGTTGAGATAGAAGAGGAAATCCAGCGTGTTGTTCCAGTGATTAAAGCGATTCGCAAGGAAAGTGATGTCCTCATCTCTATTGATACTTGGAAGAGTCAGGTAGCAGAGGCTGCTTTGGCTGCTGGTGCCAATCTAGTCAATGATATCACTGGTTTCATGGGTGATGAGAAAATGGCCCATGTGGTTGCTAAGGCTGGTGCGAAAGTAGTCATTATGTTTAATCCAGTCATGGCGCGACCTCAGCATCCTAGCTCGCTCATATTTCCTCATTTTGGATTTAATCAAGCTTTTACAGAGGAAGAGTTAGCTGACTTCGAAAAATTGCCAATCGAAGACTTGATGGAGGCTTTCTTTGACAGAGCCTTAGCGAGAGCAGAGGAAGCTGGGATTGCTCAAGAAAACATCCTGCTGGATCCAGGAATTGGCTTTGGTCTTACCAAGAAAGAAAATCTACTTCTTTTACGGGATCTGGATAAACTACATCAGAAAGGCTATCCAATCTTTCTCGGAGTGTCGCGCAAGCGGTTTGTCATCAATATTCTTGAAGAAAATGGTTTTGAAGTCAATCCTGAGACAGAACTTGGTTTCCGCAATCGAGATACAGCTTCGGCTCATGTAACTAGTATTGCTTCAAGACAGGGTGTAGAAGTGGTGCGCGTGCATGACGTAGCTAGTCACAAGATGGCAGTTGAAATTGCCTCCGCTATTCGTCTGGCTGATGAAGCGGAAAATCTAGATTTAAAACAATACAAATAAGATGAAAGAAATTGAAAATAATCAGTGGATTGCCAACTACCGGACCGACGAACCGCATTTTGGCTTGGAACGCATGGTGGAACTATTAGCTTTGCGTGGAAATCCCCATCTCAAACTCAAGGTCATCCATATCGGAGGGACCAATGGCAAGGGTTCTACCATTGCTTTTTTGAAAAATATGCTGGAAAAGCTAGGGCTGAGAGTTGGCGTGTTTAGCTCACCCTATCTCATTCACTACACAGACCAGATTAGCATCAATGGGGAATCTATCCCAGAGGCTAGACTAGAAGCCCTCATGGCAGACTATCAGTCTTTGTTGGAAGGGGAATCGGCTACCAATTTGCAGGGGACAACTGAGTTTGAAATAATTACAGCTATAGCCTATGATTACTTTGCCTCAGAGCAAGTAGATGTGGCTATCATGGAAGTCGGCATGGGTGGGCTTTTAGATAGTACCAATGTCTGCCAGCCAATTTTAACAGGAATTACGACCATTGGATTGGACCATGTAGCCCTACTTGGTGACACCTTGGAAGCCATAGCAGAGCAGAAAGCTGGTATTATCAAACAAGGTATTCCCTTGGTGACAGGTCGTATTGCTCCAGAAGCTTTGGCTGTGATTGACCGCATTGCGGAAGGGAAAGATGCGCCGAGATTTGCCTACGGGACAGATTATCAGGTCCGCCATCAAAAGAGTATGGTTACAGGCGAAGTCTTTGACTATACAAGTGTTGTCAGACAAGGTCGCTTCCAAACTGGCCTGTTGGGTTTGCACCAGATAGAGAATGCTGGGATGGCCATAGCTTTACTTGATAATTTTTGTCAAGAAGATGGTCGAGAACTAGCAAGCAATCACGTGCTTGCTCAAGCCTTGGAAGAAACAAGTTGGCCAGGGCGTTTGGAAATCGTGTCAAGAGAACCCTTGATGATTTTGGATGGGGCCCACAATCCCCATGCTATCAAGGCTTTATTAGCAACTTTGCAAGAACGCTTTGCGGATTATCGTAAGGAAATCCTCTTTACTTGCATCAAAACCAAGGCCTTGGAGGATATGTTGGACTTGTTGGAGCAAATCCCAGATACCGAGCTTACTCTGACACATTTTGACGATAGTCGGGCGACTGATGAAAGCGTGCTGGAAGAGGCAGCTAAGTCTAGAAATCTCAGCTACCAAGGTTGGCAGGATTTTCTAGAGCAGAAATTGACAGATAAAAAAGAAGAGAAACAAACAGTTAGGATTGTCACGGGTTCCTTGTATTTCTTGAGCCAAGTGAGAGCCTATCTGATGGAGAGGAAAAACGAAAATGGATACACAAAAGATTGAAGCAGCTGTAAAAATGATTATCGAGGCCGTCGGAGAGGACGCTAACCGCGAGGGCTTGCAGGAAACACCTGCTCGTGTGGCTCGTATGTACCAAGAGATTTTTTCAGGTCTTGGTCAAACAGCGGAGGAACATTTGTCAAAATCCTTTGAGATTATCGACGATAATATGGTGGTAGAAAAGGATATCTTTTTCCATACCATGTGTGAACACCACTTCTTGCCATTTTATGGTAGAGCACATATTGCCTACATTCCAGATGGTCGTGTGGCAGGTTTGTCTAAGCTAGCCCGTACGGTTGAAGTTTATTCGAAAAAACCACAAATTCAAGAACGTTTGAATATCGAAGTGGCTGATGCCTTGATGGAGTATCTAGGTGCTAAAGGAGCCTTTGTTGTCATTGAGGCGGAACATATGTGTATGAGCATGCGTGGTGTCAGAAAACCAGGCACTGCAACCTTGACGACAGTAGCTCGTGGTCTATTTGAAACAGATAAGGACCTCCGAGACCAGGCTTATCGTTTAATGGGACTATAATACTCTTCGAAAATCAAATTCAAACCACGTCAGCTTCCATCTGCAACCTCAAAACAGTGTTTTGAGCAGCCTGCGGCTAGCTTCCTAGTTTGCACTTTGATTTTCATTGACTATAAAAAGAATCCGCTTTGGGCGGATTTTTCTAGAAAGGAATCATTATGGATCAACTGCAGATTAAGGATTTGGAAATTTTTGCTTATCATGGTCTTTTTCCTAGTGAGAAAGAATTGGGGCAGAAGTTTGTTATTTCCGCAATCCTATCCTATGATATGACCAAGGCGGCTACAGACTTGGATTTAACAGCCTCTGTCCATTACGGAGAATTGTGCCAGCAGTGGACGGCATGGTTTCAGGAAACGAGTGAAGATTTAATTGAAACGGTAGCTTATAAACTGGTAGAACGTACTTTTGAGGCTTATCCTCTTGTCCAAGAAATGAAGTTGGAACTGAAAAAACCTTGGGCGCCAGTGCATTTGCCACTAGATACTTGCTCGGTAACCATTCATCGCCGCAAGCAACGAGCCTTTATCGCCCTAGGAAGCAATATGGGAGATAAACAAGCAAACTTGAAACAAGCCATTGAGAAAATGCGAAATCGAGGTATCCATATTCTCAAAGAGTCCAGTGTCTTGACGACGGAGCCTTGGGGTGGTGTGGAGCAAGATAGCTTTGCTAATCAAGTGGTTGAGGTTGAAACCTGGTTGCCGGCCCCAGTTCTATTAGAGACCTTGTTAGCCATTGAGTCAGAGATGGGACGGGTGAGAGAAGTACATTGGGGACCTCGTTTGATTGATTTGGACTTGCTCTTTGTGGAGGACCAGGTCATTTATACAGATGAGCTTATCTTGCCTCATCCTTACATAGCGGAACGCCTTTTTGTCCTTGAGTCCTTACAGGAAATTGCGCCTCATTTTATCCATCCTACATTAAAGCAACCAATCCGCAACTTGTATAATGCTTTGAAAAAATAGAAAAAACTCTAGTTTTCAGTCACTTGCAACTGAAGGCTAGAGTTTTTGGCTCTTTGTCAACTGTAGTGGGTTGAAGAAAAGCTAAGATCTAGAAAGGACAAATTTTGTCCTTTCTTTTTTGATATTCAGAGCGATAAAAATCCGTTTTTTGAAGTTTTCAAAGTTCCGAAATCCAAAGGCATTGCGTTTGATGAGTTTAATGAGATTATTTGTTGCTTCTAATTTGGCGTTGGAGTAGGGTAGTTGAAGGGCATTGACGATTTTCTCTTTATCCTTGAGAAAGGTTTTAAAGACAGTCTGAAAAAGAGGATGAGCCTGTTTTAGATTGTACTCAATAAGTCCGAAGAATTTGTCTGGCTCCTTGTTCTGAAAGTGAAAAAGTAAGAGTTGATAGAGATGATAGTGGTGTTTCAACTCTTCTGAATAGCTCAAAAGCTTGTCTAGAATCTCTTTATTCGTTAAGTGCATACGAAAAGTAGGGCGATAAAATCGCTTATCACTGAGTTTACGACTATCTTGTTGAATGAGCTTCCAGTAGCGCTTGATGGCCTTGTATTCATGAGATTTTCGATCGAACTGATTCATGATTTGAACACGGACACGACTCATAGCACGGCTGAGATGTTGGACAATGTGAAAGCGGTCAAGAACGATTTTAGCGTTAGGAAAAAGTTTTCTGGCAATATCGTAGTAGGAGCTAAACATATCCATAGTAATGATTTTCACCTGACAACGAACGACTCTATCGTAGCGCAGAAAGTGATTTCGGATGATAGCTTGTGTTCTACCTTCAAGAACGGTGATAATGTTGAGATTATCAAAGTCTTGTGCAATGAAACTCATTTTTCCCTTGGTAAAGGCATACTCGTCCCAGGACATAATCTCAGGAAGTTGGCTAAAGTTATGCTTAAAGTGAAAATCATTCAGTTTACGAATGACAGTTGAAGTTGAAATGGAAAGCTGATGGGCAATGTCAGTCATAGAAGTCTTTTCAATTAACTTTTGCGCAATTTTTTGGTTGATAATACGAGGGATTTGATGATTTTTCTTGACGATAGAAGTCTCAGCGACCAGCATTTTCGAGCAATGATAGCACTTAAAACGACGCTTTCTAAGGAGGATTCTGGTAGGCATACCAGAAGTTTCAAGGTAAGGAATCTTAGAGGGTTTTTGGAAGTCATATTTCTTCATTTGACTTCCGCAATCAGGGCAAGATGGTGCCTCATAATCTAGTTTAGCGATGATTTCCTTGTGTGTATCTCTATTCACGATATCCATAATTTGGACATTAGGGTCTTTGATATCGAGTAGTTTTGTGATAAAATGTAATTGTTCCATATGAATCTTTCTAATGAGTTGTTTGGTCACTTTTCATTATAGATCTTATGGGACTTTTTTTCTACAACAAAATAGGCTCCATAATATCTATAGGGGGGGTACCCACTACAAATATTATAGAGCCGAAAATCTCTTCAAACCACGTCAGCTTCCATCTGCAACCTCAAAATAGTGTTTTGAGCAGCCTGCGGCTAGCTTCCTAGTTTGCTCTTTGATTTTCATTGAGTATTAAAATAGGTCATTTTCTTCTGGGAGGAGGATAGTTTCTCTACCATCCATATCTAAAACCAGTACTCTTGGTGGATAAAGAGGATCAAAAGGATGGTTAAAGTCAAAATCAATGGCTGTGGGGAGGTGTTGACTTGAAAAATGGAAGGTAATTTTTCCATGGTTATTGAGCAATTGAAACTCGAGTTCTTCTTCCAATTCAAAGACATTTTTTAAGAAGTGATCAATAATATACCAAAAAGAGTCAATGACATCATCAGGTAAGCTGGTAACAATGCCAAAACTAGCAGACCGCATGTGGGTATTGGTAAAAGCCATATTTCTGCCCCCTTTCTTTTTCCTTATCATACAGCAAATAGGATTAAAAATCAAGAAAAGGTGATTTTTTCTTCTTCAACATAGCATACTATGAAATTTTTTTCAAACAATCTTCAAAAAATGCTTGAAAGTGTTTACAATTAGTGATAAAATGGAATAAGTAGAAGCATGAAAACGAAATTTTCATACCGTCTCTTTTTTTGGAGTCTCGTTAGGTATGATATAGAAAGGAAATGGAATGAATACAGACGATACAGTAACGATTTATGATGTCGCCCGTGAAGCAGGAGTTTCAATGGCGACGGTTAGCCGTGTAGTCAATGGCAATAAGAATGTAAAAGAGAACACACGTAAAAAAGTGCTTGAGGTGATTGATCGTTTGGATTACCGTCCAAATGCAGTGGCGCGTGGCCTTGCAAGTAAAAAGACAACCACTGTCGGTGTCGTGATCCCCAATATTACCAATGGTTATTTCTCAACGCTTGCTAAAGGGATTGATGATATCGCTGAAATGTACAAGTACAATATTGTCCTTGCCAATAGTGATGAGGACGATGACAAGGAAGTTTCAGTTGTCAATACACTATTTTCTAAGCAAGTGGATGGTATCATTTTTATGGGCTACCACTTGACTGAAAAAATTCGTTCAGAGTTTTCTCGTTCTCGAACACCAGTTGTTCTTGCAGGAACTGTGGATGTAGAACATCAGCTTCCAAGTGTCAATATTGACTACAAACAAGCAACGATTGATGCAGTAACCTACCTCGCTAAAGAAAATGAGCGCATTGCTTTCGTTAGTGGTCCATTAGTGGATGACATCAATGGTAAGGTTCGTTTGGTTGGCTACAAGGAAGCCTTGAAAAAAGCAGGTATTTCTTATAGCGAAGGATTGGTATTTGAATCTAAATACACTTATGAAGACGGTTATGCCTTGGCAGAACGCTTGATTTCATCAAACGCAACTGCAGCAGTTGTAACAGGTGATGAACTGGCAGCAGGTGTCTTGAACGGCCTTGCTGATAAGGGTGTATCAGTACCAGAAGAGTTTGAAATTATTACTAGTGATGATTCGCAAGTCTCACGCTTTACCCGTCCAAACTTGACAACTATTGCCCAACCTCTTTATGACCTTGGTGCCATAAGTATGCGTATGTTGACTAAGATTATGCACAAGGAAGAGTTGGAAGAACGTGAAGTTCTCTTACCTCATGGTTTGACAGAACGTCGCTCAACACGAAAACGTAAATAGAAAAAATCAGGGAATCGTGAAGATTTCCTGATTTGTTTTTAGAGGAGGGAATTATACTCAATGAAAATCAAAGAGCAAACTAGGAAGCTAGTCGCAGGTTGCTCAAAGCACTGCTTTGAGGTTGCAGATAGAACTGACGAAGTCAATAACCATACATACGGTAAGGCGACGTTGACGCGGTTTGAAGAGATTTTCGAAGAGACTTAACCTTCCATATAGTCTTTCAAAGCCTGTCCTGTTAGTCCGGCATTGAGGGCAATGAGGAGCTTTAGGCGGGCTTTTTGGGCGTTGAGTTCTTTAACAAAGAAGACACCAGATTTTTGCAACTGCACGCCCCCACCTTGGTAGGCATAAACAGGTTCCGCTATACCGTTAAAGCATCGTGAAACCAGAGCGACTGGGATTCCTTTTTGCAGAAGGCTTTCTAACTTTAGAGCCGTTTCTTTGGGAATATTACCAGCTCCGAAGGCTTGGATAATCAAACCGTCCAATTGTTCCAAATCCAGCATATCAATTAGCTCATCTGTCATACCAGCATAAGCCGAGATGATAGGGACTAAGCCTTGTATGTGATCAAGGTCAAAGCGGACACGGGGCTCAGCTGTTTTGAAGTAGAGAATTTCCTGTTTCATAATCAGACCAAGGGGGCCATGTGTTGGGGTCTGGAAGGTGCCGACGTTGGTTGTATGTGTTTTGGTAACATACTTGGCGGCATGGATTTCATCGTTCATCACAACCAAAACCCCTTTGTCAGCAGCCTTGTCATCACTAGCCACTCGTAAAGCGCTCAGATAATTATAAACACCATCACTGCCGAGTTCATTGGAGCTGCGCATGGCCCCTGTTAGAACGATAGGCATATGGGGAACTTCCATGGTATCAAGGAAATAGGCTGTTTCCTCTAAAGTATCGGTCCCGTGTGTGATCACCACTCCATCGTAGTTATCTGCTTCCTCTTTGATTTTTTGGTAGAGGGCCAGCATATGCTTGGGTTTGATATGAGGACTTGGCAGGTTAAAAAAGTCCAAGGCGTGGACTTGTATTCCTTCAAGTGGATTGGACACATGGTTCATGGGATTATCTGAACTCGTCACAACAGCGCCAGAAGCATCGGCCTGCATGGAAATAGTCCCACCCGTATGTAAAACAAGGATTTTCTTAGGCATGATTTACTCACTCTTTCTGAAATGTGGTATAATCATTGTATCACAAAAGGGGAGATTGGGATAGGATGGAAGTCAAAGCTGTTTTTTTTGATATCGATGGAACCTTGGTTAACGATCGCAAGAGTGTTTTGAAATCCACTAAGGACGCGATTAAGATTGTCAAAGAACAAGGGGTGCTAGTTGGTGTAGCGACAGGGCGAGGACCTTTTTTTGTTAAGGAATTGATGGACGATTTGGATCTGGACTTTGCGGTAACCTACAATGGCCAGTATATCTTTACTAAAGACAGAGTCTTGTTCACGAGCCCAATTTCCAAGTTACATTTGCGCCAGCTCATTACGTATGCTAAAAAAGAGGGCAAGGAGATTGCCCTAGGGACCAAGGATGCTATGCTGGGGTCTAAAATCATGTCTTTTGGTCTGGGAACTTTTTCTCAACGAATTAGTCGCTTCGTTCCCTCAGTTTTAACTCGGACAGTGAGTCATTCCTTTAATCGTATGGTCAGCAAGGTTGTTCCCCAAAGGGAAGAAGACCTGCTTAATCTGATGAATCAGCCTATCTACCAAGTTTTAATGCTGATGACGCCAGAAGAATCTGAGAAGGCGGCAACTGATTTTCAAGATTTGAAATTGACACGTAGCAATCCTTTTGCTGCAGATGTCATCAATCAAGGCAATTCTAAATTGGAAGGTATTCGCCGAGTTGGGAAAGAATATGGTTTTGATCTCAACCAAGTCATGGCCTTTGGTGACTCAGATAACGACCTAGAAATGCTGGCGGGAGTCGGTATGTCGGTCGCTATGGGGAATGGTAGTAGCAGCGTCAAGGAAGTTGCCAAGCATATCACTACTAGCAATCAGCAAGACGGAATCCACAAGGCCCTGGAACATTTTGGTGTTCTGGCCTCAGAAAAAGTCTTTGTCAGCCGTGACTATCATTTCAATAAGGTCAAGACCTTCCACCACATGATGGATGAACGGACCCAAGAAGAACCACGAGCTTGGGATTTAGAAGGTGCAACCCACAGGGCTGGCTTTAAAATAGAAGAATTGGTGGAGTTTGTTAGAGCTGCCAGTCCTTCTGAAGAGGACTTTGGTCAAGCACTATCGCAACTTCATCAAGCTCTTGATAAGGCAGCAGGTAAAGTAGCCAAGAAGACGCCTGCTCAGCAAGATTTGATAGGTCAGGTAGATGCTCTGATTGACACGCTTTACTTTACCTACGGTAGTTTTGTCTTGATGGGAGTGGACCCAGAACGTATTTTTGATATTGTTCATCAGGCTAATATGGGGAAAATTTTCCCAGATGGCAAGGCTCATTTTGATCCAGTGACCCACAAAATCTTAAAGCCAGATGATTGGGAAGAAAAATATGCTCCAGAACCTGCTATTAAAAAGGAACTGCAGCGTCAGCTCAAGGCTTATGAACGCCATAAAGAGAGAAATAATACTCAATGAAAATCAAAGAGCAAACTAGGAAACTAGCCGCAGGCTGCTCAAAACACTGTTTTGAGGTTGTAGATGGACGTTGACGTGGTTTGAATTTGATTTTCGAAGAGTATAAATAGTAAACAAAAAGGAGCGCTGAGCTCCTTTTCGTCGTAATTATAAGGTTTTTTCTTGTTCTCTCACAACCAGCAAATCGACCTTAGCATGGCGGAGTATGTATTCAGATGAAGATCCGACCAAGAGGCGTTCAAAGGCGTTGAGACCAGTTGCGCCAACGAGGATGAGGTCCACTTCTTCAGCATCGGGAATAGTACGTGCCAGTAGGGTCTTTGGATTTCCCATTTCAATGACGATATGAACATCTGCCACACCAGCATCTTTAGCACGTTTTTCGTACTCTTTCATCAGACTTTCAGCGTCGACTTGGAGTTCTTCGTAAACTTCAGCATCAAAGGTGGATACGCTTTGGAGAGCGCGTGTGTCAATGACATGTGCGATGGTGAGTTTAGCGTCGTTTCGTAGAGCAGAATGAACTCCCTTGACAAAAGCCAAGTCCGCTTCCTTAGAACCATCGATTGCGACCATGATATTTTGGTAACGTTGTGCCATAATGAAACCTCCTGAAATTTTCTTACTATAATTGTAAACCTTTTCACTATAGAAGTAAAGCAAAAAAAGTATTTTTTAAAAGAATGTTAGCGCTTAAAATCTATATAAATATATGATAAAATAAAAGAAAGGATAGCAGGAAAGAAGTGAAGGGAGGGAGAATGATGAAGCACTCTTTTCAAGAAACAAAAAATTCAAATTTCCTTTATTATGGAATCATCCTAGTTTCAGTCTTGCTAGAAGTTATTATGATCTGGCAATTAGAGAAGCTAATTCCGCTTCTCTATCCAGGTTTTGTTGGCTTTTTAGTCTTTCACCTAATCTACCATTTTCTATTATTCCTGGTTGCAAAACGAAGTGGGCATTGGGATTACTTGATGATATGGGGGCTTTTCCTCATGTTCAATCTTCTCTATGACTCCTTTCTAGGCTTGCTTTTTCTAGGTTTATCTTTTGGTATGTGATGTGACTTTCGCAAATTACCTGCTATCTCCCCTGTCTTGACCTCGCTTTTAGTGAGGTTTTTCTTATATCCGAACCTAGTAACACATTTCAGTAAACTTGTCGCATTTTCTTTCTAGTGGTATAATGTTACTATCCTGATGAATTGAGGAAACAAGATGAAAGAATATAACAAGTCTAGTAAGTTAGAGCATGTTGCTTATGATATCCGTGGTCCTGTTTTGGAAGAAGCCATGCGGATGCGAGCAAACGGAGAAAAGATTTTACGTCTGAATACAGGAAATCCAGCAGAATTTGGTTTTACAGCGCCAGACGAGGTCATTCATGACTTGATTATGAATGCGCGTGATAGTGAAGGTTACTCTGACTCCAAAGGGATTTTCTCAGCCCGTAAGGCCATCATGCAGTATTGCCAATTGAAGAAATTCCCAAACGTAGATATTGATGATATCTACCTTGGAAATGGTGTCAGTGAGCTGATTGTCATGTCTATGCAGGGGCTTTTGGACAACGGGGATGAGGTCTTGGTTCCTATGCCAGACTATCCTCTCTGGACAGCAGCTGTCAGCCTAGCTGGAGGAAATGCCGTTCACTATATCTGTGATGAAGCTGCAGAATGGTTTCCAGATATTGACGATATCAAGTCAAAAATCACTTCAAATACCAAGGCAATCGTCCTTATCAATCCAAATAATCCAACTGGAGCCCTTTATCCTAAAGAACTCTTGCTGGAGATTATTGAGATTGCCCGTCAAAACGATTTGATTATCTTTGCGGATGAAATTTACGACCGCATGGTAATGGATGGACATGTGCATACGCCTGTGGCGAGTTTGGCACCAGATGTTTTCTGTGTCAGCATGAATGGTCTGTCAAAATCCCATCGTATCGCTGGTTTCCGTGTGGGTTGGATGGTCTTGTCTGGACCAAAGACTCATGTCAAGGGCTATATCGAAGGGCTCAATATGCTGTCCAATATGCGACTTTGCTCTAATGTTTTGGCTCAACAGGTCGTACAAACTTCCCTAGGTGGTCACCAGTCGGTCGATGAATTGCTTCTTCCTGGTGGACGAATTTACGAGCAAAGAAATTTCATCTACAATGCCATTCAAGATATTCCAGGTTTGTCTGCGGTTAAACCCAAGGCTGGACTCTATATCTTCCCTAAAATCGACCGCAATATGTACCGTATCGATGATGATGAACAGTTTGTCCTTGATTTCTTGAAACAGGAAAAGGTTCTCTTGGTTCATGGTCGAGGCTTTAACTGGCAGGAACCAGACCACTTCCGTATCGTTTACCTTCCTCGTGTTGATGAACTAGCCCAAATTCAAGACAAGATGACTCGTTTCTTGAAACAGTATCGTAGATAGGGCTTACATTCGAAAAAGCTGGAAACATTTGCCTAGAGCTATTGACAAAAGTAAAAGAATCAGATAGAATAGTAAAGTATGTTTAGTAACTGATCACTTTATAGCCGGCTAAACGAATACAAAATCTATGAGGAGGTATTCATCGTGAAACGTACTTATCAACCAAGTAAACTTCGTCGTGCGCGCAAACACGGATTCCGTAACCGTATGTCAACTAAAAACGGTCGTCGCGTATTGGCAGCTCGTCGTCGTAAAGGACGCAAAGTTTTGGCTGCATAATCCAAACGAATTCTATCAAAAATCAGTAGGAACTCGAGTCTACTGATTTTTATTTTTGTAAAAAAGTACAAAAAGCTTTATATTTTTGCTTGAATAGTGTATAATATTTCACATACTGTAAAATTGGAGAATAATCATGAAGAAATCAAAAGTTATGCTTTTTGGAGCTATGGCTTTGACAGCAGGTCTAGCTTTAGCAGCGTGTGGATCATCTCAATCAAGTAATGCAGACAAGACTTACTCTTATATCTTTGTCAATAACCCAGATACCTTGGATTATATTACTTCTACCCGAGACTCTACATCTAGTATTACAACCAACTTGATTGATGGTTTGTTGGAAAACGACCAGTATGGCAATCTAATCCCGTCTATGGCTGAGTCATGGACAGTGTCAAAAGATGGTTTGACCTACACTTATAAAATCCGTCAGGGGGCTAAATGGTACACTTCTGAAGGAGAAGAGTATGCAGATGTAACGGCTCATGACTTTGTGACTGGTCTCAAGTATGCGGCTGATAAAAAGGCTGAAAACTTGTACTTGGTACAAGACTCTATCAAGGGTCTAGCAGACTATGTTGAAGGGAGAACATCTGATTTTGGAACTGTTGGTGTTAAGGCAGTGGATGATTACACACTACAATACACCCTCATCCAACCTGAAACTTATTGGAACTCTAAAACAACAGCAAGTATTCTTAGTCCTGTAAATGAAGCCTTCTTGAAGTCTAAGGGAGATGACTTTGGAAGTGTGACACCATCAAGTATCTTGTCAAATGGTCCTTACTTGTTTAAGTCCTTCACATCCAAATCTTTGATTGAATTTGATAAAAATCCTAATT
This sequence comes from Streptococcus sp. CL6.35, assembly GCF_049737915.1. Classification (GTDB taxonomy): domain Bacteria; phylum Bacillota; class Bacilli; order Lactobacillales; family Streptococcaceae; genus Streptococcus. The sequence goes on from NZ_JBKOTU010000006.1 coordinate 37,043, forward strand.
ACTGGGATAAGGACAATGTTAAAATCGAGAAAGTGAAGCTCTCTTTCTTTGACGGATCTGACCAAGATAGCATTGCTAGAGGTTTCTTGGATGGTAACTATACAGATGGTCGTATCTTCCCAACAAGTTCAGTCTTTGCTGAGCTTAAGAAGGGAAATGAGGACAAGATTACCTATACACCACAAAACTCAGTTACTTTCTACTATCTTTTCAACGTCAATCGTCAAAGCTACAAGCAGACTATGAAACAGTCTGATAAGGAAAAGACAGATTCACGCGCAGCCATGCAAAATAAAGATTTCCGTCAGGCTATCAACTTTGCCTTTGACCGTCATGCTTATGCAGCGCAGACAAATGGTGAAGATGGAGCAGACCGTATCTTGCGTAACACGGTTACACCAAGTAACTTTGTCCAAGTTGGTGATAAGAACTTTGGTGACATTGTCAATGAAAAAATTGTCAACTACGGTAAAGATTGGGCAAATATTAACCTAAACGATGGTAAGCAAGCCTTCTTGAACCCTGACAAGGCCAAAGAGAAATTTGCGAAGGCCAAAGAAAGCCTGCAAGCACAGGGAGTAACCTTCCCAATTCATTTGGATATGCCAGTTGACCAGACTGCTAAGTTGGATGTGCAACAGGCTGGATCTTTTAAACAAACAGTGGAAGAAACCCTTGGTAAGGAGAATGTGGTTATCGATGTTATCCAACTTTCTCCGGATGAAAAAGACCAGGCAACTTACTTTGCAGATACAGCAGAACAAAAAGACTACGATATCGACATCTCAGGATGGGGAGGAGACTACTCAGATCCTAAGACTTACCTAGCGATCCTTGATTCAGAGACAGGTTCTCAGTTGAAAAATATGGGCTTGTCTGAAGGAAAAGACAAGGAAGTCAAGGACAAGATTGGTCTTGCTGACTACAAGAAACTCTTGGATCAGGCTGATGCGGAAATCACAGATACTCAAGCTCGCTACGAAAAATATGCTGAAGCCCAAGCTTGGTTGACAGATAGCGCCTTGTTCCTACCAGTTCAAAGTGGTGGAGCCAACCCAATCTTCCGTAAGACTATACCGTTTACAGGACCATTCTCATTCGTTGGACACAAAGGAGATGCAGACAACTATAAATATGTTGAATTGCAAAAAGAGCCAGTAACTGCTAAACAGTACCAAGAACTCTATGAAAAATGGCTAAAAGAAAAAGCTGAGTCAAATAAAAAAGCTCAGGAAGATTTAGCTAACCATATTCAATAGTATTCCTAGTCATGCTTTTCAGTTAATACTCTTCTAAAATCTCTTCAAACCACGTCAGCGTTGCCTTACCGTATATATGTTACTGACTTCGTCAGTTCTATCCACAACCTCAAAACAGTGTTTTGAGCTGACTTCGTCAGTTCTATCTGCAACCTCAAAACAGTGTTTTGAGCTGACTTCGTCAGTTTCATCTACAACCTCAAAGCAGTGCTTTGAGCAGCCTGCGGCTAGCTTCCTAGTTTGCTCTTTGATTTTCATTGAGTATAAGCATAGTGACTGGATTCAGAAAAAGGCCTTGCCAGAGCTTCTTGCTTCTGGTAGGGCCTTTTATTTATTCTTTTAAGTGATAAGAGTAGCTAGCGACAACGACGTCTTGGTGCCAACGAAGGGCGTATTTGAGTTTAAGACTCATCTGATTGTGCAGGATATTTTGCCAAGGTTTATTAGGGATAAACTGGGGGACGAGGACAGTGACTGTATAGTTCTTTTTCTGAGCTTCCTCGGAAATCCGTTTGACATACTTGACAGTAGGGGTGATGATGTCACGATAGCTGGTCTTGATATTTTTCAGAGTAATGGTTGGGAAGTAATCGGCAAATTCTTGGAGAATTTCTTGGTCTTTTTCTGCGGTTTCCTTTGTAGAAATGTGCATGGCTAAGACTTCGTCACCGATACTTTGGGCATAGTTAATGGCTCCGACGCTGACTCTGGTAACATTTCCTACTAGGACGAGGACAAGATTGCCATCGTAGGTACGTTTTTCGATTCCTTCATAGAGTCGCAGTTGTTGGGCTACTTTTTGGTAATGACTGTGAATTGCTAAGAAGAGTAGGGTGAGTACGAGAATAATCGGGAAGAAGGGCCAGATATCACTGAGACGGAAAAAGAGCAAGATTAGTACAATCGCGTAGCAAATGATTGCCCCAAGGATATTAGCAAGAGCAGGTTTTAAGAAATTTGCTCCTTTTTCCTTTTTCCAATGACGAATCATCCCAGTCTGAGATAGGGCGAAGGGAACGAAGACCCCGATAGTATAAAGAGGAATCAAGCGTTCTGTATTGCCATTAAAAATGAGAAGAAGAATCATAGCCCCAAAAGCCAGAGTTAAAATTCCATTGGAGTAGCCTAGGCGGTCTCCTTTTTCCATAAAGAGATGGGGCATGTATTTGTTTTTAGCCATATTGTAAGCCAGCATAGGGAAAGCCGAAAAGCCAGTATTTGCAGCTACGGCCAAAATCAAGGCTGTGGAGAATTGGAAGATATAATAGCCAAGGTGACCTAAGAAGGAATTTCCAAGGATGCCTTGAGCCATCTGTGAGAGGATAGTTTCTCCGTGTTGAGGCAGAATCCCCATCCAGTAGTTTAGGAAGGTAATGCCTGCAAAAAGAAAACCTAAAATCAATGACATGATGGTCAAGGTCTGAGCGGCATTCTTTTCTTTTGGAGTCTTGAAAAAGGGAACGGCATTTGAAATAGCTTCAACCCCTGTCAGAGAGGCAGAACCACTGGTAAAGGCTCTTAGAATGAGAATGATAGACAGACTCGGTACAGCATGCCCAATAGGTGAAGTTGCCTGATAGCTGAGAGAACCAGTTACTAGTTGAAAGATTCCATAGAGCAAGAGAAAGACAGTACTGATGATAAAGAGATAGACAGGAATCATCAGTGAACTGGCAGATTCTTTTAAGCCCCGTAAATTCAAGAGCATAAGCAAACAAACTAGAAAAATGGAAATGTGGAGGTTGTAAGGGTGGAGAGCAGGGAGAGCTGCTGTGATAGCATCGGCTCCAGATGACACCGATACCGCCACAGTCAGCATGTAGTCAACCAGCAGACTACCTCCAGCAATTAAGCCAAGTTCGGGAGATAGATTTTCTCGAGTAACCATATAGGCCCCTCCTCCTTGAGGGTAGGCATGGATGATTTGACGGTAGGAGACGGTCAGGCTAGCTAGGAGCAGGAGGACAAAGAGGCCGATAGGAAGACTCCACCATATCGCAAGAGGAGAGAGACTAGCCAAGACGAGGACTACTTGCTCAGGCCCATAGGCAATGGAAGATAGAGCGTCGCTTGACAACATAGCCAAGGCCTGCATTTTTCCCAGCAGACCTCCCTCGCCTTCTGTTAAGGACTTAAGAGGACGACCGATAAAGGTCTGTTTTAATTTTGTAAACATTGTATTTTCCTTTTCTGAAAATTTCAATAAGTGCTATTATACTGCTTTGGGAAAATAGCGTCAAGAGACGACGATGGATTTTAGAATATTTTGTACAGATGAGGAGAGAGGGCAGTTTTTTGGTATAATAGAAGATAGAAAACGAGGTTAGAAGAGATGATTTTTGATACACATACACACTTGAATGTAGAAGAATTTGCAGGTCATGAGGCAGAAGAAATCGCCTTAGCTGCTGAGATGGGTGTGACACAGATGAATATTGTTGGTTTTGATAAACCGACGATTGAGCGTGCCTTGGAGTTGGTAGATGAGTATGACCAGCTCTATGCGACTATTGGTTGGCATCCGACAGAAGCAGGGACTTACACGGAGGAGATTGAAGCCTACTTGCTTGATAAGCTCAAGCATCCCAAGGTTGTTGCTTTAGGTGAGATTGGTTTGGACTACCATTGGATGACAGCGCCAAAAGAGGTGCAGGAGCAGGTTTTTCGCCGTCAGATTCAGTTATCTAAGGACTTGGATTTACCTTTTGTTGTCCATACTCGTGATGCGCTGGAAGATACCTATGAGATTATCAAAAGTGAGGGCGTTGGTCCTCGTGGTGGGATTATGCATTCTTTCTCAGGAACTCTTGAATGGGCAGAGAAGTTTGTCGCGCTTGGCATGACTATTTCCTTCTCAGGAGTGGTGACTTTTAAGAAAGCAACTGACATCCAAGAAGCAGCTAAAGAGTTACCTTTGGACAAGATTTTGGTGGAAACAGATGCGCCTTACTTAGCACCTGTACCCAAGCGGGGTCGTGAAAATAAAACAGCCTACACTCGCTATGTAGTGGACTTTATCGCCGACTTGCGTGGTATGACGACAGAAGAGCTAGCGGCGGTAACAACTGCAAATGCAGAACGAATTTTTGGATTGGACAGCAAGTAATGAAAGAGAAAATTTCCCAAGTTATCGTGGTTGAAGGTCGCGATGATACGGCCAATCTCAAACGTTATTTCGAGGTAGAGACCTATGAGACCCGAGGTTCTGCCATCAATGAGCAAGATATTGCACGTATTCAGCGTCTACATGAGCTTCATGGAGTCATTGTCTTTACAGACCCAGATTTTAATGGGGAGCGGATTCGCCGCATGATTATGACGGCTATTCCAACAGTTCAGCATGCCTTTCTCAAGCGAGATGAAGCTGTTCCTAAGTCCAAGACCAAGGGGCGTTCTCTGGGAATTGAGCATGCCAGCTATGAAGACCTGAAAACGGCTCTAGCTCAGGTGACAGAACAATTTGAACATGAGAGTCAGTTTGACATCAGTCGTAGCGACTTGATTCGCCTTGGTTTTCTAGCAGGGTCAGACAGCCGTAAGCGCAGAGAATATCTAGGAGAGGCTCTCCGAATCGGCTATTCCAACGGCAAGCAACTCCTCAAACGCCTAGAGTTGTTTGGGGTCACCTTGGCGGAAGTGGAAGAAGCTATGAAATCTTATGAGTAGGAAAGATGTAGCCGTTACAATTTTTTAAGTTTCACAGTATTTTTCGAAGCAGGTAGAAGAGGAGGCGTCTAATGTTAATTGGTCAAAAAATTAAAGAGATTCGGATAGAAAAAGGAATTAGTCGTCCAGATTTTTGTGGAGATGAGCAAGAACTGACAGTTCGTCAACTGTCGCGAATTGAAAGTGGAGCTTCGCAACCAAGTTTGCCCAAGTTAGACTATATTGCTCGCCGGCTAGGAGTTCCAGCTTATAGCCTTATGCCGGATTTTTCAGCTCTTCCTCCTGCTTATTTAGAATTGAAATACCAAATTTTACGTGAACCAATCTATGGTAAAGAAGAGGAGTATGATAAGAAGGAAGCGTGTTTGGAAGAGATAGAGGATTTATTTTATGAGCAACTTCCTAATGAGGAAAAAATATGGTTTGAAGCTACTAGAGCAACGATAGATGTTATTCGAAGCGGACGACCAGAATATGGGGAAACCGTACTGGACGATTATTTTAAAACAATTTATGATAAGGAATTGTTTTTGATAAATGAATTAGAAGTTATCAACTTATATTTTGCTATAGTGCTTACAAAGATAAAACAAGGTCAAAATCAGATTGAAGAAATTAACAGAATTCATTCGTTTTTAGTTCGTTTGACAAATCATGTAGAATTAATTGCACCAGAATATCTGTTTGCTTTAAGTAACACTTTGTTTTCGGGTCTAGCCTGTTTGGATAATTTGTCGTCTTATGATTCACTCGGAGCTTATATCTTTAGCCTTAATCATATAATGGAAAAAACACAAGATTTTCAGAAGAAACCAATTATATTAATGTTGGAGTGGAAATTATCTCTAATAATAAACAATGATTATGTTTCTGCCGAACAGTTCTATCAGAAATCGAAGCTATTTGCTGATATAATAGAAAATTCTTATTTAGTTACTATGTTGGAGAAACAATGGCAAGAAGATTTAAAAAAATATTTATAAACATAGTGAATCAGTGACAAAAATGTCCTTGTTCTAGTATTGAAATAGTTCTAAAGTTCGTCTTTAGGACTGTTTTTTATATATAAGCTAAAAATGACACGAAATGGTTCTATTTTAAGGACATTGATGTCCTTTGAGTTTATTTAAGAATAATTTATAATTAATAAAAATGTGAAAGGAGATTACAGTATGAACTTTTTTAGTTTATTTTATTTAGTTACTTGGTGGTTTAAATAAAATTTAGTTATGTCTACTTAGTCTCAAAAAATTTATTCATAACATATAATAAATACAACTTGATAGACTAAATTAGAAAAATAAGGAGAGGATACCATGAGGTATTGCTTTGAAAAGGTCTATGATCCAGGACTTAGTTTTACTTGAATAGAAAATGGACAATATATAATAAATATTTATGATAAAATAAAAAATAGAGGAGTATCAATATGAAACAAACAGTTAAAAAATTAGCCCTTGTAGCGAGCATTGCAGCAACATTAGGTGGAAGTGTAGCAGTAGTATCGGCCGCGGTTAAGTATCCAGATGGTGGTGTCTGGACGTATGGTTCAGGTGACGGAGGTGCTTACTCAAACTACTATCACTCTTCAGAATATCATAGCTCAACAGTTGTTAGTAGAAAAACTGGTTCATCTGATAAGGGATATGCTGGTGCTGGAGGGACTTCTCGTGCATGGATTCGTACTTCTTGGGGAGAGAAAGTTGCATTCTACTATAATGTTTAGAATGGTATAGCCCTATTGTTTAGCTTTACTTGGTCACCTTCTCACTAAGTGACCAAGTAACTTTTTGGAGGAAATGATGAAACGTTTATTTATTTTGATTTCAATGGTATTGGTATCGCTTTATATGGTGATAACTTCCGTTGACCATCGAGAAGAGATTTTATTTGGTAACTATCCTTCTGTTGATGTGACAGGAATGGTGATAAATCAACCAGTAGCTAGTCGCGAAGAGGTGACAGAGGCTTTGAGTCACTTGGCGGTAGAGCATAATAGTCTCATCGCCCGTCGGATTGTTGAGCCAAATGAAGCTGGAGAAACACGCTTTATCTATGCCACTTATGGTGAGGGAGAGCTTCCAGAAGGTCTGACCATTTCCTCCAAGGAGAGTTCAGAAACGAGTGATTTATTAGGGTCTTACTTGATTGTGTCAGGAAGTTTGGATGGAGTGAGTTTACAGACCACCTTGAAAGAACTTGGTTATCAAGGCTTTGTTTCGAATGGAGAAGATCCATTTTCGATAGTCTTATTATTGGCGGCCACCCCTATGGGGCTACTGAGTCTAGCTATTTTTCTGCTGACCTTTATGAGTCTGACCCTGATTTATCGGATCAAGTCCCTTCGTCAAGCAGGGATTCGCTTAATAGCTGGTGAGAGCTTGTTTGGGGTGGCTCTCAGACCAGTGTTAGAAGATGTGAGACAGCTTATCTGCTCAGTGCTGGTATCCAGTCTTTTGGGATTGGGGATTCTCTGGTATCAAGGTGCCTTGTTTATGGCAACGGTACAACTGGTCATCATTGGTCTTTTGCTTTATGGATTGGCCTTGGTAGGGATTTCTACCTTATTAAGTATCGTGTATCTACTTGGTTTACAAGAAAATAGTCTGGTGGATCTATTGAAAGGGAAACTCCCTCTCAAACGTATGATGACATTGATGATGGTGGGGCAACTCTTGGCCGTGCTGGTGGTCGGCTCGAGTGCGACTGCTCTCCTACCCCACTACCGTGAAATGCAGGAAATGGAGAGAGCTAGCGATAAATGGAGCCAGTCCTCAGACCGTTACCGTCTATCCTTTGGTTGGTCTAGTGCATTTGCCGATGAAGAAGGAATGCGTAAGGATAATCGTGAGTGGCAGACATTTACTGAAGAACGGTTAGCCAATACAGACTCTTTTTATATTATGAGCAATGTTGACAATTTCTCAGATGGAGCAGAAGTGGACCTAGATGGCAATCGTCTCAATGACTACACACCGTCAGGGAATGTCATCTATGTCTCACCGCGCTATCTGATAGAAGAAAAGATTACCGTTTCTTCAGAGTTTATGGATAAGATGCAAAACTTGTCTGAGGGAGAGTTTGGGCTGATCTTGCCTGAGAGCTTGCGAGAGCAGTCTGCCTACTATCAAGGATTATTTACAGATTACCTGCAAAACTTTTCATCTGAAAGTGTAGAAGTGACGAGTCAGAAACACTACCTCCCACAGGTAACGCTAGCTTTTACAGAAACAGGACAGGAACGCTTCCTCTATAACGATGGGTACAAGACGACACGCCAGTACCTAAAAGATCCGATTATTGTAGTTTTAACGCCGCAAGCGACTGGAACAAGACCTGTTGCAGGGATGTTATGGGGAACTACGGCTAATAGTGCCTTGAAATTAGATCAATATCAAGACAGCATCACAGCTCTAAAAGAGCAAGGTCTGTATCACAAGGTCTCTTATTTGGTAAAAAGCCAGCTATTTTTTGCCAAGGTACTAAATGACAAACGGATGGAGTTCTACTCTCTCCTTATTGGGACTATTTTGACTCTATCTACGGCTATCTTGTTATTTGATTCCATGAATCTTCTCTATTTTGAGCAGTTTAGACGGGAGATCATGATTAAACGTCTTTCTGGTATGACAATCTATGAGCTTCATGGCAAGTACTTACTGGCGCAAGGAGGAGTTCTCTTACTTGGGCTAATCCTATCTAGTGTTTTGACAGGAGATAGCTTGATTAGCGCTCTAGTTGTAGCTTTGTTTACGCTTAACGCTCTGTTGATTTTAGTTAGACAGGATAAAAAAGAAGAAGCTGGTAGCATGGCAGTATTGAAAGGAAAATAAGATGATTGATATTCAAGGATTGGAAAAGAAGTTTAATGACCGCGCGATTTTCTCTGGTTTAAACCTCAAGCTGGAGAAGGGCAAGGTTTATGCCTTAATCGGTAAGAGTGGAAGCGGAAAGACGACTCTGCTGAATATCTTAGGTAAACTAGAAAAGATAGATGGAGGAAGGGTTCTCTATCAGGGGAAAGATTTAAAAACCATTCCCACTCGTGAGTATTTTCGAGACCAGATGGGCTATCTCTTTCAAAATTTTGGTCTCTTAGAGAACCAATCAATCAAAGAGAATTTGGATTTGGGCTTTGTTGGTCAGAAAATCTCAAAAGTAGAACGTTTGGAAAGGCAAGTGGAGGCTTTAGAAAAAGTTAATCTAGGGTATTTGGATCTAGAACAAAAAATTTATACCTTATCTGGGGGAGAGGCTCAACGAGTTGCCCTTGCGAAGACTATTTTGAAAAATCCACCCTTGATTTTGGCAGATGAACCAACAGCAGCTCTTGATCCTGAAAATTCAGAGGAGGTTATGAATCTCTTGGTGGGCTTGAAAGATGAAAATCGAATTATCATCATTGCGACCCATAATCCCCTAGTCTGGAATAAGGCCGATGAAATCATTGATATGAGGGAGCTTGCTCATGTGTGAAAAAATCCGTATTCGCAGGGTATCTGATTATCCTAGTGCCAGAGGTGGTTTAGAAGATATTCTCATCATGGAAAATATGACCAATCATCTCCTTTTGGTTCAAATCCGAGTGAATGGCTATTTGCTTGATTTTGCTAGTATTGAAGGGCAAAGGCAAAAGCATTATCGTTTGAAAAATTTACCTCAAACGGTTGAACTGACAGTGGACGACGTGGAGGAGGATGTAGATTTGACCCTACCTGAAAATCGAAGTTATAAAGAAGCTGATTTTTTCGAACGGATGTTTCGAGAGAACCGCTAAGTCCACCTTTAAAGATTTTCAAGACTATCTTTCTTCATGAGAGAAGATAGTTTTTTGGTATGATTTTCACCCCCAAAATACAAGGGGAATGTGTTACAATAGTAGTAACAGATAATAGAAAAGAGAATAGATGAGAATTGCAGATTATAGCGTGACCAAGGCAGTGCTGGAGCGTCACGGTTTTACCTTTAAAAAGTCCTTCGGGCAAAATTTCTTGACGGATACCAATATCCTACAAAAAATCGTGGATACGGCTGAGATTGATGACCAGGTCAATGTTATCGAAATTGGGCCAGGGATTGGTGCCTTGACGGAGTTTCTGGCTGAGCGTGCAGCTCAAGTTATGGCCTTTGAGATCGACCACCGTTTGGTACCGATTTTGGCAGATACCTTGCGTGATTTTGACAATGTGACCGTAGTCAACGAGGACATTCTCAAGATCGATTTGGCGCAACATATCCAGAATTTTAAAAATCCTGACCTGCCAATCAAGGTAGTGGCTAATTTGCCTTACTACATTACGACGCCTATTCTCATGCACTTGATTGAGAGTGGCATTTCTTTTAGTGAGTTTGTGGTCATGATGCAAAAGGAAGTAGCAGACCGCATTTCAGCCCAGCCGAATACCAAGGCCTACGGTAGCTTGTCGATTGCGGTGCAGTATTACATGACAGCCAAGGTTGCCTTTATCGTGCCTCGTACGGTATTTGTGCCAGCGCCAAATGTGGACTCAGCTATCTTGAAAATGGTGCGCCGTCCAGAACCAGCTGTAGCAGTTGAAGACGAGAACTTCTTCTTTAAGGTTTCCAAGGCAAGTTTTACTCATCGCCGCAAGACCTTGTGGAATAACTTGACAGGTTACTTTGGCAAGACTGAAGAAGTCAAGGACAAGCTGACCAAGGCTTTGGACCAAGCAGGTTTGTCACCAAGTGTGCGTGGGGAAGCTCTTAGCTTGGAAGAATTTGCCAGCCTAGCAGACGCGCTTAAAGGGCAAGGACTCTAAGATGCAGGGACAAATCATTAAAGCCTTGGCAGGCTTCTACTATGTAGAGAGTGAGGGAAAGGTTTATCAAACACGGGCGCGTGGAAATTTCCGTAAAAAAGGTCATACCCCTTACGTTGGGGACTGGGTAGATTTCTCTGCCGAGGAAAATTCAGAAGGTTATATTCTCAAGATTCATGAACGCAAAAACAGCCTAGTCCGTCCTCCCATTGTCAATATTGACCAAGCTGTAGTAATCATGTCCGTTAAAGAGCCTGATTTTAACAGCAATTTGCTGGATCGTTTCTTGGTTCTTTTGGAGCACAAGGACATCCATCCCATCGTCTATATTTCTAAAATGGATTTGTTGGAAGATAGAGGGCAACTGGATTTTCATGAACAGACTTATAGTGACATCGGCTATGACTTTGTGACCAGTAAAGAGGAACTCTTGCCTTTGTTAACAGGCAAAGTGACGGTTTTTATGGGGCAGACGGGCGTTGGAAAATCAACTCTTCTCAATAAAATCGCACCGGACCTTAATCTTGAAACGGGAGAAATCTCAGACAGTCTGGGTCGCGGGCGCCATACCACTCGAGCTGTTAGTTTTTACAACCTCAATGGGGGTAAAATCGCAGACACACCAGGTTTTTCATCCTTGGACTATGAAGTATCAACAGCAGAAGACCTTAATCAGGCCTTTCCAGAGATTGCTAGTGTCAGTCGAGACTGCAAATTCCGCACTTGTACCCATACCCATGAGCCGTCTTGCGCTATAAAACTAGCAGTAGGAGAAGGCATCATTGCTACCTTCCGTTTTGACAACTACCTACAATTCCTCAGTGAGATTGAAAATCGCAGAGAAACCTATAAAAAAGTCAGCAAAAAAATTCCAAAATAAGGAGAAACCTATGTCTCAATACAAGATTGCTCCGTCAATTCTGGCAGCAGATTATGCCAACTTTGAACGTGAAATCAAACGCTTAGAAGCAACTGGGGCAGAATATGCCCATATCGATATTATGGATGGTCATTTTGTACCGCAAATCAGTTTTGGTGCGGGTGTGGTCGAAGCTCTTCGTCCTCATAGTAAGATGGTCTTTGACTGCCACTTGATGGTAGCTAATCCAGAGCATCATTTAGAAGACTTTGCGCGTGCAGGTGCGGATATCATCAGCATCCATGTGGAAGCAACGCCCCATATTCATGGTGCCCTCCAAAAAATTCGTTCACTCGGAGTTAAGCCTTCAGTTGTTATCAATCCTGGCACACCTGTTGAGGCGATTAAGCACGTGCTTCACCTAGTTGACCAAGTCTTAGTCATGACGGTTAACCCTGGATTTGGTGGGCAAGCTTTTCTGCCAGAAACCATGGATAAGGTTCGTGAGTTGGTTGCTCTTCGTGAAGAAAAAGGCTTGAAATTTGAGATTGAAGTGGATGGTGGGATTGATGACCAAACTATTGCCCAAGCCAAAGAAGCTGGTGCGACCGTTTTTGTAGCAGGTTCCTATGTCTTTAAGGGAGATGTCAATGAGCGAGTACAAACTCTCAGAAAACAACTGGACTAGGGTTGCCGTTTTTGCCGGTGGAGACCGCGGACATTATCGGACGGACTTTGATAGTTTTGTCGGTGTGGATCGCGGCTCGCTCTGGGTCTTGGAAGAAGATTTGCCTCTTGCTCTAGCGGTTGGCGATTTTGATTCTGTCACTGCAGAAGAGCGACAGGTGATTCAAAAACGTGCCCAGCATTTTGTTCAAGCCCGACCAGAAAAGGATGATACAGATCTGGAATTGGCTCTCTTAACCATCTTTGAACAAAATCCTCAGGCCCAGGTCACTATTTTCGGTGCTCTGGGTGGCCGTATTGATCACATGCTGGCCAATGTTTTTCTTCCTAGCAATCCCAAGTTGGCGCCTTATATGCGCCAGATAGAAATTGAGGATGGACAAAATTTGATTGCCTATTGTCCAGAAGGGACCAGTCAGCTAGAACCCCGTTTAGACTACGACTATCTAGCTTTTATGCCGGTTCGGGATAGCCAGCTGACCATTCTTGGAGCCAAGTATGAGTTAACTGAGGAAAATTTTTTCTTTAAAAAAGTGTACGCTTCTAACGAATATATAGATAGGGAAGTTTCGGTGACTTGCCCAGATGGCTATGTGGTCGTGCTGCATAGCAAGGACAGGAGGTAGGATGGAAAGTTTACTTGTTCTATTATTGATTGCCAACCTAGCTGGTATCTTTCTGATTTGGCAAAGGCAGGATAAGCAGGAAAAACATCTAAGTAAGATCTTGGAGGATCAGGCAGATCACTTGTCAGACCAGTTGGATTACCGCTTTGAACAAGCAAGACAAGCCAGCCAGTTAGATCAAAAAGATTTGGAAGTGTCTGTCAGTGACCGTTTGCAAGAAGTGAGAATTGAATTGCACCAAGGTCTGACTCAGGTTCGTCAAGAAATGACAGATAATCTCCTCCAAACCAGAGACAAGACTGACCAACGTCTCCAAGCCTTGCAGGAATCAAATGAGCAACGCTTGGAACAAATGCGCCAAACAGTCGAGGAAAAACTAGAAAAGACCTTACAGACACGCTTGCAGGCTTCCTTTGAGACAGTTTCCAAACAACTGGAGTCGGTCAATCGTGGCCTTGGAGAAATGCAGACAGTTGCCCGTGATGTCGGCGCCCTTAACAAGGTTCTCTCTGGAACCAAAACGCGAGGGATTCTTGGAGAATTGCAACTGGGGCAAATCATCGAAGACATCATGACCCCTGCCCAGTATGAACGAGAATATGCAACGGTTGAAAACTCTAGTGAACGAGTGGAGTACGCCATCAAGTTACCCGGACAAGGCGATCAGGAATACGTCTACCTACCAATTGACTCTAAGTTTCCACTGGCAGATTATTACCGCCTAGAAGAAGCATATGAAGCAGGTGACAAGGGTGAGATTGAACGCTGTCGTAAGTCGCTCCTAGCCAGCGTCAAACGCTTTGCCAAGGATATCAGGAACAAGTACATAGCACCGCCTCGAACGACCAATTTTGGAGTTTTGTTTGTGCCAACAGAAGGTCTCTACTCAGAAATCGTCCGCAATCCGGTCTTCTTTGATGACTTGAGACGGGAGGAGCAGATTATTGTCGCAGGTCCAAGTACCCTATCAGCCCTTCTTAACTCCCTATCAGTTGGCTTCAAAACTCTAAATATCCAAAAGAGTGCCGACCATATCAGTAAGACTCTTGCCAGTGTTAAGACCGAGTTTGGTAAGTTTGGTGGCATTCTGGTCAAGGCACAAAAACACCTCCAACATGCCTCTGGCAATATTGATGAATTATTAAACCGTCGTACCACAGCTATCGAGCGGACGCTCCGTCACATTGAGTTGTCAGAAGGTGAGCCTGCGCTTGATCTACTCCATTTCCAAGAAAATGAGGAAGAATATGAAGATTAGTCACATGAAAAAAGACGAGCTGTTTGAAGGCTTTTACCTAATCAAATCAGCTGACCTGAGACAAACTCGCGCTGGGAAAAACTACCTAGCTTTTACCTTCCAAGATGATAGTGGCGAGATTGAAGGGAAACTCTGGGATGCCCAACCTCATAACGTTGAGGCCTTTACAGCAGGCAAGGTTGTCCACATGAAAGGACGCCGAGAAGTTTATAACAACACTCCACAGGTCAATCAAATTACTCTCCGCCTGCCTCAACCTGGCGAACCCAATGATCCAGCTGATTTCAAGGTCAAGTCGCCAGTTGATGTCAAGGAAATCCGTGACTATATGTCGCAAATGATTTTTAAAATTGAAAATCCTGTTTGGCAACGGATTGTCCGAAAGCTCTACACCAAGTATGATAAGGAATTTTACTCTTATCCAGCAGCCAAGACCAACCATCATGCCTTTGAAACGGGTTTGGCTTTCCACACTGCAACCATGGTGCGTTTGGCAGATGCTATTAGCGAAGTTTATCCTCAGCTCAATAAGAGCCTGCTCTATGCGGGGATTATGCTGCATGACTTGGCTAAGGTCATTGAGTTGACGGGACCAGACCAGACCGAGTATACAGTGCGAGGCAATCTCCTTGGGCATATTGCTTTGATTGATAGCGAAATTACTAAAACAGTTATGGAACTCGGTATCGATGATACCAAGGAAGAAGTCGTTCTGCTTCGTCACGTCATCCTTAGTCACCACGGCTTGCTTGAGTATGGAAGTCCAGTCCGTCCACGCATTATGGAAGCAGAGATTATCCATATGATTGACAATCTGGATGCAAGCATGATGATGATGTCAACTGCTCTTGCTTTGGTGGATAAAGGAGAGATGACCAATAAAATCTTCGCAATGGACAATCGTTCCTTCTATAAACCAGATTTAGATTAATAATTTAAGAAAAATGAGCATTTTTAGGATAAGAATGTTCGTTTTTTTATGTGAATATGGTATAATAGATAAAATATCAAAATTAAATGAAGTGGGAAATAGAAATGAAATTAAGAAGAAGTGATCGGATGGTTGTCATTTCCAACTATTTGATTAATAATCCTTATAAACTAACTAGTCTCAATACTTTTGCTGAAAAGTATGAATCTGCTAAATCATCCATCTCAGAGGATATCGTCATTATCAAACGAGCCTTTGAGGAAATTGAAATCGGTCATATCCAGACAGTAACTGGTGCTGGTGGTGGTGTCATTTTCACACCATCAATCTCAAGCCATGATGCCAAGGAAATGGTTGAGGACTTGCGTGCTAAGTTGTCAGAAAGTGACCGTATCTTGCCAGGTGGCTATATCTACCTGTCTGATTTGCTTAGTACACCAGCTATCTTGAAAAATATTGGTCGCATTATTGCCAAGAGCTTTATGGACCAAAAAATTGATGCGGTTATGACAGTAGCTACTAAGGGTGTTCCACTTGCAAATGCAGTTGCCAATGTCCTCAATGTTCCCTTTGTTATTGTGCGCCGTGACCTGAAAATTACCGAAGGTTCAACTGTCAGCGTCAACTATGTATCCGGTTCAAGTGGAGATCGCATTGAGAAAATGTTTCTTTCAAAACGCAGTCTCAAGGCAGGCAGCCGTGTCTTGATTGTGGATGACTTCTTGAAAGGCGGCGGAACTGTCAATGGGATGATTAGTCTCTTGCGTGAGTTTGATTCGGAATTGGCTGGTGTAGCAGTCTTTGCGGATAATGCCCAAGAAGAACGTGAAAAGCAGTTTGACTACAAGTCACTCTTGAAGGTAACCAATATTGATGTCAAGAACCAAACCATCGATGTTGAGGTTGGCAATATCTTTGACGAAGATAAATAAGAGATAGAACTAAAGGTTGGAACGATTGTCCCAGCCTTTCTTTGCAAATAGAATAGAAGGAAACTTATGAAAACACCATTTATCAATAAAGAAGACTTAGAAAAGATTGTTGCCGAGTTCCCGACTCCCTTTCACTTGTATGATGAGAAGGGAATTCGTGAAAAGGCAAGAGCCGTCAACCAAGCATTTTCGTGGAACAAGGGCTTTAAGGAATATTTTGCAGTTAAGGCTACTCCAACTCCAGCTATTTTGAAAATTCTCCAAGAGGAAGGTTGCGGTGTGGACTGCTCTAGTTATGTGGAGCTTTTGATGAGTCATAAATTGAATTTCCCTGGTTCTGAGATCATGTTCTCTTCAAACAATACGCCAGACAAGGAATACGCCTATGCACGTGAATTGGGTGCGACCATTAACTTGGATGCCTTTGAAGATATTGAACATCTAGAGCGTGCAGCAGGCATTCCAGAAATCATCTCTTGTCGTTACAATCCTGGAGGCGTTTTCGAACTGGGGACAGACATCATGGACAATCCTGGAGAAGCCAAGTTTGGCATGACCAAGGATCAGCTCTTTGAAGCTTTTGCCATCTTGAAGGAAAAAGGAGCTAAGACTTTTGGGATTCACTCCTTCCTAGCGTCTAATACCGTCACCCATCTCTATTACCCAGAGTTGGCTCGTCAGCTCTTTGAATTGGCTGTTGAAATCAAGGAAAAGTTGGGCATTTCGCTAGACTTTATCAATCTTTCTGGCGGTATTGGTGTCAACTATCGTCCAGACCAGGAGCCAAATGATATCGCTTTGATTGGTGAGGGAGTTCGTAAGGTTTATGAAGAGGTTCTTACGCCAGCAGGTCTTGGTCAGATCAAGATTTTCACCGAATTGGGTCGTTTTATGCTAGCCCCTCACGGTGCTTTGGTCACAAGAGTCACTCATAAGAAGAAAACTTACCGTACTTATCTGGGTGTGGATGCATCAGCAGTCAACCTCATGCGTCCAGCTATGTACGGAGCCTACCATCATATTACTAACGTGACCCATCCAGATGGACCAGCTGAAGTGGTAGATGTGGTTGGTTCACTCTGTGAAAACAATGATAAATTTGCAGTGAATCGCGAACTGCCTCATACAGAAATCGGTGATTTGCTGGTCATTCATGATACAGGTGCTCACGGTTTTTCAATGGGCTACCAGTACAATGCCAAACTTCGTTCTGCGGAAATCCTCTATACCGAAGAAGGCAAAGTCCGTCAAATCCGCCGTGCAGAGCGCCCTGAGGACTATTTTGCAACCTTATATGGCTTTGATTTTGAAGAATAAAATGATAAGTAATTGAAAATGAAATTGAAAAACAGATTGCTTTCTAAAAAATAGGCAAAAATCTTGTTTTTCCTTCAAGTCGTGATATAATAAAACTATAAAACGTTTTCAAGGAAGGTAACGATATGTCTGAAGAAACAATTGATTATGGACAAGTGACAGGAATGGTGCATTCGACAGAAAGTTTTGGGGCGGTAGATGGCCCTGGTATTCGCTTTATTGTCTTTTTGCAGGGCTGTCACATGCGTTGCCAGTATTGCCACAACCCAGACACTTGGGCTATGGAGTCCAATAAATCACGTGAACGGACGGTAGATGATGTCTTGACAGAAGCCTTGCGTTATCGCGGTTTCTGGGGAAATAAGGGTGGGATTACAGTCAGTGGAGGAGAAGCCCTCTTGCAGATTGATTTCCTGATTGCCCTCTTCACCAAGGCTAAGGAACAAGGAATCCACTGTACCTTGGACACCTGTGCCCTTCCATTCCGTAATAAACCACGTTACCTTGAAAAGTTTGACAAACTCATGGCTGTCACTGACTTGGTTCTCTTAGATATCAAGGAAATCAACGAAGAACAGCACAAAATTGTCACTAGCCAAACCAATAAAAATATCTTGGCTTGTGCCCAGTATCTATCAGATATTGGGAAACCTGTCTGGATTCGCCACGTGCTAGTTCCAGGATTGACAGATAGAGATGATGACTTGATTGAACTTGGTAAGTTCGTCAAGACCCTCAAAAATGTTGATAAGTTTGAAATTCTGCCTTATCACACTATGGGTGAGTTTAAATGGCGTGAACTGGGAATTCCTTATTCCCTCGAAGGGGTCAAACCACCAACAGCAGACCGCGTTAAGAACGCTAAAAAACTCATGGATACCGAAAGTTATCAAGACTATATGAAACGTGTACATGGATAAAAAAGAAGCCTGATGGAAACATCGGGCTTTTGATACTCAATGAAAATCAAAGAGCAAACTAGGAAGCTAGCCGCAGGCTGTACTTGAGTACGGCAAGGCGAAGCTGACGTGGTTTGAATTTGATTTTCGAAGAGTATGACTTGCAAAAAAGACTTAGCAAACTAGCTAAGCCTTTTTCTTCTTATCTCGAACGTTGTTTTCCAGCGTTGCGATTTTTGTGTTTTTTCTTGCTTGTGATAGCAGTTGGTTGTTCAGGGGTAACGTCTTTTCGTCCACTTGGTGTAGAGAAAGCACGTGCTTTTGGTGGGTTCTTGGCTAGTTCTTCACGGACTTTTTTGCGAAGTTTTGGACGAACGATATAGTTGACGATAAACTGTTGGAGAATCATCATGAAACCACCGACAACCCAGTAAAGTGTGACACTGGCTGGTGAAATGAGGGAGAAGACAACAATCGTGATTGGGCTCACGTAAGCCATTTTCTTGATTTGTTCTCTTTGCGTTTCGTCTTCTACTCCGTGAAGTGAAAGGAGCGATTGAAGATAGTAAAGAATACCAGCGAAGGCAACCAAAATCATACTTGGAGAACCTAGAGGAATTCCTAGGTAGCTTGCTTGAGCAACACCTTCAGTATGTTGGGCAGCAAAGTAGATAGCTGAGAAGAAAGGCATTTGAAGGAGGATAGGGAAACATCCTACACCACCAAACATGCTGATGCCGTGCTCTTTTTGAGCTGCAAAGAGGGCTTGTTGGGCTTCGAGTTTTTCTTCTTGAGTAGTTGCTTCTTTGAGACGTGTTTGGTGTGGCTCAAGGACGTGCTTGAGGGCATTCATCTTTTCAGAGTGAAGTGTCGCCTTCCATGATTGGTAGATACCAAGTGGCAAGATAATCAAGCGCACGATAATGGTTACGATAATGATAGCGACACCAAAGCCTAGACCTTTATCAGTAGCGAAGTACTTGATAGCTTCTCCCATCGGGGCACCCAAGAAATCCCAAACGGGACCAATTGGCTTACCTGTTGCTTTATCAATCTGAACGCAACCTGTCAAAACAAGTAACATAGCCACTCCCATAGCTGAGAGTGCAAAACGTTTAATAGATTTCACTGTTTTTATTCCTTCTTTAAAAATTATACCTTTCTATTCTACTGTTTTTTTACAAAATATACAATAGTTCTAGAGACCTAATTTGCGATTTTAAAGTCAGGGTAGGGAGGAAAGTTGCTCAGTTTGACATCTAAGTAGCTGACTTTTGAAAAAGGTGTGGGTCCTTTGCGGATTTCTTGGATAAATTTTGCCATGGTAGCAGATGAGTCTGCTTGGGCTAATATTTCGACTGTGCCATCGTCGTTATTCCATACCCGACCTGTGATACCACCAATTTCAAGTGCCAAGCTGTAAACACCCCAACGAAAGCCGACTCCCTGCACCCTACCTTGGGCAATCATTCTAACCTTTTGCATACCAAACCCCTTTGATTGTGTTATAATATTTCTATGACTATTATAACCTCAAAAGCCAATTCTGTGGTAAAAAATGCCAAGAAATTACACCAAAAAAAATACCGCAAGTCTGCCTATTTGATTGAAGGCTGGCACTTGTTTGAAGAAGCTGTTCAAGCTGGAGTGACAATTGAAAAAATCTTTGCTCTAGAAAATTACCGAGATCAGTTAGCTGCTTTTCCGCAAACTGTCTGGGTGTCAGAGGATATTTTGCTAGATTTGGCGGATTCTCAGACTCCACAGGGAATTGTTGCCGTGGTTCAAAAAGAAGAAGTAGGACAAGCTGATTTGAGTCAGGGCAAGTTCTTGTTTTTGGAAGATGTGCAAGATCCTGGTAATGTGGGAACGATCATTCGGACTGCGGATGCAGCAGGTTTTACTGGAGTGATTGTTTCAGATAAGTCGGCAGATATCTACAGTCTCAAGACCTTACGTTCGATGCAAGGCAGTCATTTTCATCTGCCTATTTACCGAATGTCTAGTCAAAGGCTTCTCGAGGGAGCTAAAGAGGCAGGTGTACCTGTGCTGGCAACAACCCTATCTAAAGATTCTGTTGATTACAGAGAACTGCCTTCTATAGAAAATTTTGTACTAGTCATGGGAAATGAGGGTCAAGGAATTAGTCCCCTCATGGTTGAAAGTGCAGACCAGTTGGTCCATATTAGCATGAAGGGTCAGGCCGAGAGTCTCAATGTTGCCGTTGCAGCAGGTATTTTAATTTTCCATTTAAGCTAATTTTAACTTTCTTTGTTATAATCAAGGAAAGATGTTCATAGAAAAGGAGAAAAGATGAATCACACTATTATTCATGACCGCGCAGGTCTCAATCAATTTTACGCTAAGGTTTATGCCTTTGTTGGTCTGGGGATCGGACTATCTGCTTTGGTATCAGGCCTTATGTTGACGGTCTTTCAATCTCAGTTGGTTTACTTTTTGATGCAGGGGCGTCTCTGGTTGACCATTGCTACTTTTGCAGAGTTGGCCTTGGTTTTCGTTGCCAGTAGCATGGCCTTAAAGAATAGTCCAGCGGCTCTTCCAGTATTTTTACTTTACTCAGTATTAAACGGCTTTACACTCAGTTTTGTGGTGGCCTTCTATACTCCAGGTACAGTTTTATCTGCCTTTGTGTCGAGCGCCCTTCTCTTCTTTGTCATGGCGGCAGTTGGCATGTTCACCAAGAAAGACTTGAGCGGGCTTGGTCGAGCGATGATGGCGGCTCTTATCGGTTTGCTGATTGCCATGGTAGTTAATATTTTCTTGGCTAGCGGTTTCTTTGATTATATGATTAGCGTAGCCATGGTTTTGGTTTTCTCAGGGCTGATTGCTTCAGATAACCAAAAAATTCGCTATGCCTATGAGCAATCACAAGGTCGTGTAGCGACAGGTTGGGTTGTGTCAATGGCTCTTAGTATCTATCTTGATTTTATCAATCTTTTCCTAAGTATTTTACGTATCTTTGGTCGCAATGACTAGAAGGTCCCTAACATCAGTGTTCGAAGGAGCACTGATTTTTTTCGTATTTGCTCTTTTCTTTTCTTGGAAATAGGTGTATAATGCTTTTAATTAATTTTTTGAGGAGTAGTTTATGAAGAAAAGTTTTATCCATCAACAAGAAGAGATTTCCTTTGTCAAAAACACTTTTACCCAGTATTTGAAAGATAAGTTAGAAGTTGTCGAAGTTCAAGGTCCTATCTTGAGTAGGGTCGGTGACGGGATGCAGGACAACTTATCAGGTGTGGAGAATGCTGTATCGGTCAAGGTTCTCCAAATCCCTGATGCTACTTATGAAGTGGTGCACTCCCTTGCCAAATGGAAACGCCACACTTTGGCTCGTTTTGGTTTCGGTGAAGGTGAAGGTCTTTTCGTCCACATGAAGGCCCTTCGTCCAGACGAAGATTCGCTTGATGCGACCCACTCTGTTTATGTTGACCAGTGGGACTGGGAGAAAGTTATCCCAAATGGTAAACGTAATATCGCTTATCTAAAAGAAACAGTTGAGAAGATTTACAAGGCTATTCGTCTTACTGAGCTAGCTGTTGAAGCCCGCTATGACATCGAATCAATCTTGCCAAAACAAATCACTTTTATCCACACAGAAGAGTTGGTAGAACGCTACCCAGATTTGACACCAAAAGAGCGTGAAAATGCTATTTGTAAAGAATTTGGAGCAGTATTCTTGATCGGTATCGGTGGTGAATTACCAGACGGTAAACCGCACGATGGACGTGCACCAGACTACGATGACTGGACAAGTGAGTCTGAAAATGGTTACAAGGGTCTAAATGGTGATATTCTTGTTTGGAATGAGTCTCTGGGGGGAGCCTTTGAGTTGTCTTCTATGGGAATCCGTGTAGATGAAGAAACGCTTCGTCGTCAGGTTGCCATTACAGGTGATGAAGACCGCTTGGAATTGGAATGGCACAAGGCTTTGTTGAATGGTCTATTCCCATTGACAATCGGTGGAGGAATTGGACAATCTCGGATGGCCATGTTCCTACTTCGCAAGAAACACATCGGAGAAGTGCAAACAAGTGTTTGGCCTCAAGAAGTCCGCGATACTTACGAAAATATTTTGTAGAGAATCGAACCGCAAGGTTCGGTTTTCTTTCTCTTTTCGCCCATAATTTGGTATAATAAACGGTATGAAAATCGTATCAGGAATCTATGGGGGACGTCCCCTCAAGACACTAGAAGGAAAGACGACAAGACCTACTTCGGATAAGGTTAGGGGAGCTATTTTTAACATGATTGGTCCCTACTTTGAAGGTGGACGAGTCTTGGACCTTTATGCAGGTAGTGGTGGTTTATCTATCGAGGCAGTATCGCGTGGCATGGCCAGTGCTGTTTTGGTGGAGAGAGATCGTAAAGCTCAGGCTATCGTGGCTGAAAATATTCAGATGACCAAGGAAGTTGGAAAATTTCAACTCCTCAAGATGGATGCAGAAAGGGCATTGGAACAGGTATCTGGCGAATTCGACCTCATTTTCTTAGACCCTCCTTACGCCAAGGAACAAATCGTAGCAGATATTGAAAAAATGGCTGAGAGAGCGCTTTTTTCTGAAGATGTCATGGTCGTGTGTGAGACGGATAAAGCCGTTGAGCTTCCAGAAGAAATTGCCTGCCTGGGTATCTGGAAGGAAAAAATTTATGGAATTAGTAAGGTGACAGTATATGTCAGATAAGATTGGCTTATTCACAGGCTCATTTGATCCGATGACAAATGGGCATCTGGATATGATTGAACGGGCGAGCAGACTTTTTGATAAGCTCTATGTCGGTATTTTTTTTAATCCCCACAAACAAGGATTTTTCCCTCTTGAAAATCGTAAACGGGGGTTAGAAAAGGCTGTGAAACATTTGGGAAATGTTAAAGTTGTGTCTTCTCATGATGAATTGGTAGTTGATGTCGCAAAAAGACTGGGGGCAACTTGCCTAGTGCGGGGTTTGAGGAATGCAGCGGATTTGCAATATGAAGCCAGTTTTGATTACTACAACCATCAGCTGTCTCCTGATATAGAGACAATTTATTTACATAGCCGACCTGAACATCTCTATCTCAGTTCATCCGGTATTAGAGAGCTATTGAAGTTTGGTCAGGATGTTGCCTGCTATGTTCCTGAGAGTATTTTGGAGGAAATAAGAAATGAAAAAAAAGATTAGATGGCCCTTATATGTCATTGCGGCCTTGATTGTGACTTTCTTGGCATTTGTAGTGCCCTTGCCCTATTATATAGAGGTTCCAGGTGGTTCGGAAGATATTCGCCAAGTCCTTAAAGTCAATGACACAGAAGATAAGGAAGCTGGTGCCTATCAATTCGTTACGGTTGGTGTCCAGCACGCTACTTTAGCCCATATGATTTATGCTTGGTTGACGCCTTTTACAGATATTCGTAGTGCCCAGGAGACTACAGGTGGTTCTTCCGATGTTGAATTTATGCGGATCAATCAATTCTACATGCAGACATCGCAGAATATGGCTAAGTATCAAGGGCTAAAAACAGCTGGTAAGGATATTGAACTAAAATATCTTGGGGTTTATGTTTTGACTGTGACGGATAATTCGACCTTTAAAGGGATTCTCAACATCTCTGATACGGTCACAGCAGTCAATGATCAGACATTCGACAGTTCCAAAGACTTGATTGATTACGTCAATTCTCAAAAACTAGGGGACTCCGTCAAGGTGACCTATGAAGAGGATGGGCAAACCAAGTCTGCAGAAGGTAAGATTATTACCTTGGAAAATGGCAAAAATGGAATTGGAATTGGCTTGATTGACCGTACAGAAGTGACCAGTGATGTCCCAATTCGCTTTTCAACAGCCGGTATCGGCGGACCAAGTGCTGGTCTCATGTTTAGTCTGGCCATCTATACCCAGATATCTGACCCTGGCCTTCGAAATGGCCGTATCGTTGCCGGTACAGGAACCATTGACCGCGATGGGAATGTGGGGGACATTGGAGGTATTGATAAGAAAGTTGTAGCTTCGGCTAGAGAAGGTGCTGCTATTTTCTTTGCTCCAGATAACCCTGTTAGCGAAGAAGAACAAAAAGCACATCCTGATGCGAAAAACAACTACCAAACAGCCCTAGAAGCAGCTAAAACAATCAAGACAGATATGAAAATCGTGCCAGTTAAAACCCTACAAGATGCAATTGATTACTTGAAAAACAATCCCTAGTTTTAAGTTAAGTTTCCAAACTAGCGCACAAACAGAGAAGATGGTATAATAGTCAAATGGTTCAATTATTATTCACTCTAAGCAGTCACATGCTCTTTATTTATGTGAGTTTTTACCTTTTAAAGAATCTTGTTAGATGGGAAAAGGTTTTAAAAGTGACAGCTGAGAATACAGGAAAAGTTCGTTTACTAGTAGCCTTTTTTAGCATTGTAATGGGCTACATCATGAGTTCTTTCTTTATCAGCCTATATCAGTTGTGGCAAGAAGCGTTTAGAGGATTATTATAAAATCAAGAGTAAAGGAAATAAGTATGGAAAAAATTGTGGTTCAAGGTGGCGATAATCGTCTGGTAGGAAGTGTTACGATCGAAGGAGCAAAGAATGCAGTCTTACCCTTGTTGGCAGCGACAATTCTAGCAAGTGAAGGAAAGACCGTCTTGCAGAATGTTCCTATCTTGTCAGATGTTTTCACTATGAATCAGGTGGTTCGTGGTTTAAATGCCAAGGTGGATTTTAATGAAGAAGATCATCTTGTTGAGGTGGATGCGACTGGCGATATCACTGAGGAAGCTCCTTACAAGTATGTCAGCAAGATGCGTGCATCTATCGTTGTCTTGGGACCAATTCTTGCTCGTGTAGGTCATGCTAAGGTATCCATGCCAGGTGGTTGTACGATTGGTAGCCGTCCTATTGATCTTCATTTGAAAGGTCTGGAAGCTATGGGGGCTAAGATTAGTCAGACAGCTGGTTACATCGAAGCCAAGGCAGAACGCTTGCATGGCGCTCATATATATATGGACTTTCCAAGTGTTGGTGCAACGCAGAACTTGATGATGGCGGCTACCCTGGCTGATGGGGTGACAGTGATTGAAAATGCTGCGCGTGAGCCTGAGATTGTTGACCTAGCCATTCTCCTCAATGAAATGGGAGCCAAGGTTAAGGGTGCTGGTACAGAGACCATTACCATTACCGGTGTTGAGAAACTTCATGGTACGACTCACAATGTAGTCCAAGACCGTATCGAAGCAGGAACCTTTATGGTAGCTGCTGCCATGACTGGTGGTGATATCTTGATTAAAGACGCTGTCTGGGAGCACAACCGTCCCTTGATTGCCAAATTGCTTGAAATGGGAGTGGAAGTGACAGAGGAGACTGAAGGAATTCGAGTTCGCTCTCAACTAGAAAATCTAAAAGCTGTTCATGTAAAAACCTTGCCCCACCCAGGATTTCCAACAGATATGCAGGCCCAATTTACAGCCTTGATGACCGTCGCAAAAGGCGAATCAACTATGGTGGAGACAGTTTTTGAAAATCGTTTCCAGCACTTAGAAGAAATGCGTCGCATGGGCTTGCATTCTGAGATTATCCGTGATACAGCTCGTATTGTTGGTGGACAAGCTTTGCAGGGGGCAGAAGTTCTTTCGACTGACCTTCGTGCCAGCGCAGCCTTGATTTTGACAGGTTTGGTAGCACAAGGAGAAACTGTAGTTGGTAAATTGGTTCACTTGGATAGAGGTTACTACCGTTTTCATGAGAAGTTGGCACAGCTAGGTGCTAAGATTCAGCGGATTGAGGCAAGTGATGAAGATGAATAAGAAATCAAGCTACGTAATCAAGCGTTTACTTCTAGTCATTTTGGTACTGTTTTTAGGTGCTCTAGCCCTAGGTATCGGCTTAATGGTAGGTTATGGAATCTTGGGCAAGGGTCAAGATCCATGGGCTATCCTGTCTCCAGCAAAATGGCAGGAATTGATTCATAAATTTACAGGAAATTAGGCTGGAGAACCAGTCTTTTTCTAGAGATAAGGAGAAAAATGGATAAAAAAACAAGACAGACACTGATCGGACTGCTAGTGTTATTACTCTTATCTGCGGGAAGCTATTATATCAAGCAGATGCAGTCGACATCTAATAGTCCTAAAACCAAACTTAGTCAGAAAAAACAAGCGTCTGAAGCTCCTAGTCAAGAGTTGGCAGAAAGTGTCTTAACAGATGCAGTCAAAAGCCAAATAAAAGGGAGTCTTGAGTGGAATGGCTCAGGTGCTTTTATCGTCAATGGTAATAAAACAAATCTAGATGCCAAGGTTTCAAGTAAACCTTACGCTGATAATAAAACAAAGACAGTGGGCAAGGAAACAGTGCCAACCGTAGCTAATGCCCTCTTGTCTAAGGCTACTCGCCAGTACAAGAATCGTGAAGAAACTGGGAATGGTTCGACTTCATGGACTCCTCCAGGCTGGCATCAGGTTAAGAATCTAAAGGGGTCTTATACCCATGCGGTCGATAGAGGTCACTTGTTAGGCTATGCCTTAATCGGTGGCTTGGATGGTTTTGATGCCTCGACAAGCAATCCTAAAAACATTGCTGTTCAAACAGCCTGGGCAAATCAGGCTCAAGCCGAGGATTCGACTGGTCAAAACTACTATGAAAGCATGGTACGTAAGGCCTTGGACCAAAACAAGCGTGTCCGTTACCGTGTAACTCTTTATTATGCTTCAAACGAGGATTTAGTTCCTTCAGCTTCACAGATTGAAGCCAAGTCTTCAGACGGAGAATTGGAATTTAATGTCCTAGTTCCCAATGTTCAAAAGGGACTTCAACTGGATTACCGAACTGGAGAAGTAACGGTAACTCAGTAAAAGATAACATAAACTCCTATGTCACTTGTGGATATAGGAGTTCTTTTTTACTAGTTTAAGCAGGGCTACAATATACAATGATACTCAATGAAAATCAAATTGCAAACTAGGAAGCTAGCCACAGGTTGCTCAAAGCACAGCTTTGAAGTTGCAGATGAAGCTGACGTGGTTTAAAGTGAATTTCGAAGAGTATGAGAAAAAATAATATGTACTGGACTATATTTTGTGATATAATAGAGGGTAAGATACTATTTTAGGAGAAGAACTATGGAAGACCCAAGTAGTCAGAATTTGTTGCTACAATTTGTTTTATTGTTTATCTTGACAGTGTTAAATGCTTTTTTCTCAGCCACAGAAATGGCCATGGTTTCACTTAACCGTGCGCGGGTTGAACAAAAGGCAGAAGAAGGAGATAGACGCTATATCCGTCTGCTGAAGGTACTAGAAAATCCTAACCACTTTTTATCAACCATTCAAGTAGGGATTACCCTGATTACGATCTTATCAGGGGCGAGTTTGGCAGACACTCTGGGACGAGAAATTGCATCTTGGCTTGGAAATGGTGAAACATCTTATGCCGTTGCAAGTTTTCTATCTTTAGCATTTTTGACTTATATTTCCATCGTTTTTGGGGAATTGTATCCTAAAAGAATCGCTCTTAATCTAAAGGATGCCTTGGCGATTCGTACAGCGCCAGTTATCATTGGGCTTGGGAAACTAGTTAGTCCCTTTGTTTGGCTCTTGTCTGCATCTACCAATCTCTTGAGTCGCTTGACTCCTATGACCTTTGACGATGCTGATGAAAAAATGACCCGTGATGAAATTGAGTACATGTTGACAAATAGTGAAGAAACACTAGATGCTGACGAAATTGAAATGTTACAAGGAATCTTTTCACTGGACGAATTAATGGCCAGAGAAGTCATGGTTCCTCGAACGGATGCCTTTATGGTAGATATTCAGGATGATAGTCAAACCATCATCCAAAGTATTTTAAAACAAAATTATTCTCGTATCCCTGTCTATGATGGGGATAAGGACAATGTGATTGGGATTATTCATACCAAGAGTCTCCTTAATGCGGGCTTTGTGGACGGTTTTGACAATATTGTTTGGAAGAAAATCTTACAAGATCCTCTTTTTGTTCCTGAAACTATTTTTGTGGATGACTTGTTAAAAGAATTACGCAATACCCAAAGACAAATGGCGATTTTGTTAGATGAATACGGTGGAATGGCTGGTTTGGTGACACTTGAAGACCTCTTAGAGGAAATCGTTGGGGAAATCGATGACGAAACAGATAAGGCTGAAATCGAAGTTCATAAAATTGGAGAAGATACTTATATTGTTCAAGGTACCATGAATCTCAATGATTTTAATGACTACTTTGATGTTGAACTGGAAAGTGATGACGTTGATACCATCGCTGGTTACTATTTGACAGGAGTGGGGACCATTCCAACGACTGAAAAGCTCAGCTATGAGTTGGTAAGCCAAAACAAACAGCTTATCCTAACCAATGATAAAGTGAAAAATGGACGTGTTACCAAGGTAAAAGTCCAAATTACCGAAGTTGAAATAGAAGAAGAAACAGAGTAAACTAGAGGCTTTTGTCATCATGCGTGACAAAGCTTTTTTCAGTTGATTTTAAAAGGGAATAGTATCCTCGAAAAACTCAGTCCCCAAATCCGCCCCAAAACTTTTCTAAATCTATCCTTATTTATCCAAAGAAAAAGAAAAAAGCCCTTCAAATTGGGCTTTCTGTTCATGTGAAACCTGATAAATCAAGTTATAGAAGGCGGTAGACGGATTTGAACCGACGATCAAGCTTTTGCAGAGCCGTGCCTTACCACTTGGCTATACCGCCTTAACGTTTATTATTATACCTTGAAAATGATTTTCAGTCAATAGCTTTTTCAGATTTTTTGTGTCAATAAGCCTAAATATTCTGAAAATTCGTTTACTTTTCTTGAAATCTATGGTATAATTGATGATAACCTATACTTTATCAGAGGAGTAAATAAATGAAAAAAAGTAGAGTCTTTGTTGCAGCAGGAGTTGCTTTATTGGCAACAGGTGTGTTAGTAGCTTGTGGGAATTCAAAATCATCTGATTCGACAGCTCCTAAAGCTTATGGCTATGTTTATACAGCAGACCCAGAAACTTTGGACTACCTGATTTCAAGTAAAAATAGTACAAAAGTAGTGACTTCAAATGGGATTGATGGTTTATTTACTAACGATAATTACGGAAATCTTACTCCTGCAGTGGCAGAGGATTGGGAAGTCTCTAAGGATGGTTTGACATACACCTATAAGATTCGTAAAGGGGTTAAATGGTTTACCTCGGATGGTGAAGAATATGCTGAAGTGACTGCTAAAGATTTCGTGAATGGATTAAAACATGCGGCAGATAAGAAATCAGAAGCCCTATATCTAGCTGAAACTTCTGTTAAAGGTTTGTCTGATTATTTGGCTGGAAATTCAAAAGATTTCTCTACAGTAGGTGTCAAAGCGGTTGATGATTATACGCTTCAATATACTTTAAACCAGCCAGAACCATATTGGAATTCTAAGTTGACTTATTCCATTTTCTGGCCTCTGAATGAAGAATTCGAAACATCAAAAGGAAGCGATTTTGCTAAACCAACAGATCCGACATCCTTGCTTTATAATGGACCATTCTTGTTGAAAGGGTTGACTGCAAAATCTTCTGTAGAGTTTGTGAAAAATGATCAATATTGGGACAAAGAAAATGTCCACCTAGATACTATAAATCTAGCTTACTATGATGGCTCAGATCAGGAGTCGCTAGAGCGTAACTTCACTAGCGGAGCTTATAGTTATGCCCGTCTTTTCCCTACCAGTTCCAACTATTCTAAGATAGCAGAAGAGTACAAAGACAATATCTATTACACACAACCAGACTCTGGGATTGCTGGTCTGGGTGTGAATATTGATCGCCAAAGATACAACTATACTTCTAAAGCTACAGATTCAGAGAAAGCAGCTACTAAGAAGGCATTGCTTAACAAAGATTTCCGTCAAGCCTTGAATTTTGCTCTTGATCGCTCAGCTTACTCTGCTCAAATCAATGGTAAAGATGGAGCAGCTTTAGCAGTTCGTAATCTATTTGTAAAACCAGACTTTGTTTCAGTTGGTGAGAAGACCTTTGGTGATTTAGTCGCTGCTCAACTTCCTGCTTATGGAGATGAGTGGAAAGGTGTGAATTTAGCTGATGGGCAAGATGGTTTATTCAATGCTGACAAGGCCAAGGCAGAGTTTGCGAAAGCTAAGAAAGCTTTAGAAGCAGACGGCGTTCAGTTCCCTATTCATCTGGATGTTCCAGTAGACCAAGCAGCAAAAAACTACATATCTCGTATTCAGTCCTTTAAACAATCTGTAGAAACAGTTCTTGGTGTTGAAAATGTCGTGGTTGATATTCAACAAATGACAAGTGATGAATTTCTTAATATTACTTACTATGCTGCCAATGCTTCATCTGAGGATTGGGATGTATCGGGAGGAGTTTCATGGGGACCAGACTATCAAGACCCATCTACTTACCTGGATATTTTAAAAACAACTAGCAGTGAAACTACAAAAACATATTTAGGATTTGATAATCCAAATAGCCCTTCAGTAGTTCAAGTTGGTTTGAAAGAATACGATAAATTAGTTGATGAAGCTGCCAAAGAGACAAGCGACTTGAATGCCCGTTATGAAAAATATGCAGCGGCTCAAGCTTGGTTGACAGATAGTTCTCTCTTTATTCCTGCTATGGCTTCTGCTGGTGCAGCACCGGTGGTTTCACGAGTTGTTCCATTTACTGGTGCTTCTGCGCAAACAGGCTCTAAGGGTTCGGATGTTTACTTCAAATATTTGAAATTACAAGATAAAGCGGTGACTAAGAAAGAGTATGAAAAAGCTCGTGAAAAATGGTTGAAAGAAAAAGCTGAATCAAATGAGAAAGCTCAAAAAGAATTGGCAAGTCATGTGAAGTAAATAATTTCTAATAGAACTTTCTCTCCATGAGGAGAAGGTTCTTTTGGGGTTTTTAAAGGAAATAATATGAAAAAATATATTTTTATGCGTGTTTTGCGGTCATTGGTTTCGATTTTCTTAGTAACAACCTTGACTTACACGATTATCTATACAATGGTTCCTCGAAAATTGATTTTCAAACAGGATACCAACTATAACAAGATTGCGACAACTGCTGATAAGCGTGATAACTATGAGAACACTGTTTATGAGCGTATGGGCTATATCGAGTACTACGATACCAAGGAATTGCAAGAAAAAGCTAGCCAGATGGATGCTTCTGTAACAGTTGAAGCCAATGACACCAACAAGGCCATCTATGAAAAATACATCAAACAAATCGGTCATGGTTGGACCTTGGGAGAATTTACTGAAAGTGGCCAATTCTATGCTACTCGTGAAATCCCAATTTTTGAACGTGTTTTCAAATTCTATGCTAACTTGATTGACATTGACCATACTAATAAAATTCAAGACCCTGAAAATCCAGACTTGAAACGTTACCTTCGTTTCGAAAACGATCCAGCTATCGGATGGTCATTGGTCGGTTCAGGAACAAAACACAAATATCTCTTGTACTTCAACAGTCAGTTCCCATTTGTGCATCAAAACTTTGTGAACATTAATTTAGGTGACTCTTATCCAACCTATGCTAATAGCCCTGTTTTACAGGTTATTACTCAAGGACAAGGCCAAACAAAAACGGGTCAAGTTCAGTTCCCAACAGGTAAGAAAACTTCATCTGTAAATATTTACTCAAGAACCTATAAATCACCTAGTCAGGCTGATTCTCGTGAAGTAGCCAACTACGGGAAAGATGATCCGTATACAGCTACTGAAAGCAACTACCAATATCCTTCAATGATTGCCAGCTCTGCTGTTGTTGGATTGATTGGTTTGGTGATTTCTTATGCGATTGCCGTGCCACTTGGTTCAGCTATGGCTCGCTTCAAGAATACTTGGATTGATAGCTTCTCAACAGGGGCTTTGACCTTCTTGATGGCCCTTCCAACCATTGCTTTGGTTTACATTGTTCGTTTGATTGGATCATCAATTGGTCTTCCAGATTCATTCCCTATTTTGGGTGCTGGAGATTGGCGTTCGTATGTTTTACCAGCAGTTATCCTTGGTTTGTTGGGTGCTCCTGGTACAGCTATTTGGATTCGTCGTTACATGATTGACTTGCAGTCACAGGACTTTGTTCGTTTTGCTCGTGCCAAAGGTTTGTCTGAAAAAGAAATTTCAAACAAACACATCTTTAAAAATGCCATGGTTCCGCTGGTTTCAGGAATTCCTGGTGCCGTTATCGGGGTTATCGGTGGTGCAACCCTTACTGAAACAGTCTTCGCCTTCCCAGGTATGGGTAAAATGTTGATTGATTCTGTAAAAGCATCTAATAACTCTATGGTCGTTGGTCTTGTCTTCATCTTTACATGTATTTCTATCTTCTCTCTTCTTTTGGGAGATATTTGGATGACTATTATTGACCCACGTATTAAATTGACTGAGAAAGGAGGCAAATAATGTCTACAATCGATAAAGAAAAATTTCAGTTTGTAAAACGTGATGATTTTGCCTCTGAAACCATTGATGCGCCAGCTTATTCATACTGGGGTTCAGTGTTTAGACAATTTATGAAGAAGAAATCAACTGTAGTCATGTTGGGAATCTTGGTAGCTATCATTTTAATGAGTTTCATCTACCCAATGTTTTCTAAGTTTGATTTCAATGATGTCAGCAAGGTAAACGACTTTAGTGCTCGTTATATAAAGCCAAATGCTGAGCATTGGTTCGGTACAGACAGTAACGGTAAATCTCTCTTTGACGGTGTCTGGTTCGGAGCTCGTAACTCTATCCTCATTTCTGTGATTGCGACAGTGATTAACTTGGTTATCGGTGTTTTTGTCGGTGGTATTTGGGGAATTTCAAAATCAGTTGACCGCGTGATGATGGAAGTTTATAACGTCATCTCAAACATCCCATCTCTTTTGATTGTCATTGTCTTGACTTACTCAATCGGTGCGGGATTCTGGAATCTGATTTTTGCCATGAGTGTAACAACATGGATTGGGATTGCCTTCATGATTCGTGTGCAAATCTTGCGTTACCGTGATTTGGAATACAACTTGGCATCACGCACTTTGGGAACTCCAACCTTGAAGATTGTTGCCAAAAATATCATGCCACAATTGGTATCTGTTATTGTGACAACCATGACTCAAATGCTTCCAAGCTTTATCTCATACGAAGCCTTCTTGTCATTCTTCGGTCTTGGATTACCGATTACCGTGCCAAGTTTGGGGCGTTTGATTTCAGATTATTCACAAAACGTAACAACTAATGCTTACTTGTTCTGGATTCCATTGACAACTCTTGTCTTGGTATCCTTGTCCCTTTTCGTAGTTGGTCAAAACTTAGCGGATGCTAGTGATCCACGTACACATAGATAGGAGTAGAAATGACAAAAGAAAAAAATGTAATTTTGACTGCTCGCGATATTGTCGTGGAATTTGACGTTCGTGACAAAGTATTGACAGCCATTCGCGGCGTTTCCCTTGAACTAGTTGAAGGAGAAGTATTAGCCTTGGTAGGTGAGTCAGGATCAGGAAAATCTGTTTTGACAAAGACTTTCACAGGTATGCTTGAAGAAAATGGTCGCATTGCCCAAGGTAGTATTGACTACCGTGGTCAAGATTTGACAGCTTTATCTTCTCATAAAGATTGGGAACAAATTCGTGGGGCTAAGATTGCGACTATCTTCCAAGATCCAATGACTAGTTTGGACCCAATTAAAACAATTGGTAGTCAGATTACAGAAGTTATTGTAAAACACCAAGGAAAAACAGCTAAAGAAGCGAAAGAATTGGCGATTGACTACATGAATAAGGTTGGGATTCCAGACGCAGATAGACGTTTTGATGAATACCCATTCCAATATTCTGGAGGAATGCGTCAACGTATCGTTATTGCTATTGCCCTTGCCTGCCGACCTGATGTCTTGATCTGTGATGAGCCAACGACAGCCTTGGATGTGACCATCCAAGCTCAGATTATTGATTTGCTAAAATCTTTACAAAACGAGTACCATTTCACAACAATCTTTATCACCCATGACCTTGGTGTGGTAGCAAGTATTGCGGATAAGGTAGCAGTTATGTATGCGGGAGAAATCGTTGAGTATGGAACTGTTGAGGAAGTCTTCTATGACCCTCGCCATCCATATACATGGAGTCTCTTGTCTAGCTTGCCTCAACTTGCTGATGATAAAGGGGATCTTTACTCAATCCCAGGAACACCTCCGTCACTTTATACTGACCTGAAAGGGGATGCCTTTGCCTTGCGTTCTGACTATGCAATGCAGATTGACTTTGAACAAAAAGCTCCTCAATTCTCAGTATCAGAGACACATTGGGCTAAAACTTGGCTACTTCATGAGGATGCTCCGAAAGTAGAAAAACCAGCTGTGATTGCAAATCTCCATGATAAGATTCGTGAAAAAATGGGATTTGCCCATCTGGCTGACTAGGAGGAAGGAAATGTCTGAAAAATTAGTAGAAATCAAAGATTTAGAAATTTCCTTCGGTGAAGGAAGTAAGAAGTTTGTCGCGGTTAAAAATGCTAACTTCTTTATCAACAAGGGAGAAACTTTCTCGCTTGTAGGTGAGTCAGGTAGTGGGAAAACAACTATTGGTCGTGCCATCATTGGTCTAAATGATACAAGTAATGGTGATATCATTTTTGATGGTCAAAAGATTAATGGTAAGAAATCGCGTGAACAAGCTGCGGAATTGATTCGTCGAATCCAGATGATTTTCCAAGACCCTGCAGCAAGTTTGAATGAACGTGCGACTGTTGATTATATTATTTCTGAAGGTCTTTACAATCATCATCTGTTCAAGGATGAAGAAGAACGTAAAGAGAAAGTTAAAAATATTATCCGTGAAGTGGGCCTTCTTGCTGAGCACTTGACTCGTTACCCTCATGAATTCTCAGGTGGTCAACGTCAACGTATCGGTATTGCCCGTGCCTTGGTCATGCAACCAGACTTTGTTATTGCGGATGAGCCCATTTCAGCCTTGGACGTTTCTGTGCGTGCTCAAGTCTTGAACTTGCTCAAAAAATTCCAAAAAGAACTTGGTTTGACCTATCTCTTCATCGCCCATGACTTGTCTGTCGTTCGCTTTATTTCAGATCGTATCGCAGTTATTTACAAGGGTGTTATTGTAGAGGTTACAGAAACAGAAGAATTGTTTAACAATCCAATTCACCCATATACTCAAGCCTTGCTTTCAGCGGTACCAATCCCAGATCCAATCTTGGAACGTAAGAAGGTCTTGAAGGTTTACGACCCAAGTCAACACGACTATGAGACTGATAAGCCATCTATGGTAGAAATCCGTCCAGGTCACTATGTTTGGGCTAACCAAGCCGAATTGGCACGTTACCAAAAAGGATTAAACTAATAATGGTTTTATAATTTCCATGTCAACTTTTATGGAAATTATAAACCTTTTTTTGTTGGACTGATTTGAAAGTCTTTGAAAGCTACCTGAAAGAATTTTCGAAAAATTTTAAAAAATTCTGAAATATTCTTGACAGGTGATGAAAAAGGTGGTAAGATAGGAAACATCAAAAAAGAAAGCAGAAAAAGAAATGAATAAGAAACAAGCTGTAACGATGAATCAAAACTTTTACTTTAGCTACTTTAGATAGTGTTTGTAGACATGTCACCATGGATGCAAACAGTTCAAGCAATTTGTTTGTATCTATGTGGCTAAGATTTTTGATTGTGGTCCATATAGATGAATATCTAAATGGACTAGCAAAGTTATAACTTGTTAGATTATTTCAAGCATCCGTTTAGATAGTATCTAGGCGGTTTTTTGTTTTATCTTTTCTGAGAAGGAGTTTCATTATGAAAGTTGTTCGAAAATTACTAGCACCCCTCTTGGTAGTGGGGATTCTCTTGACCTCTCTGATCAGTTTGCATCAGTTGAAGGCAGATAAGAAAAAAGATGTGTTTCGTATCGGTATTTCGCAATTTATTACTCACCAGTCCCTAGACGCTACTAGAGAAGGTTTTGTGGATGAGCTGGCTAAACAAGGCTATGTTGAGGGGAAAAATATTGAGATAGATTTGCAAAATGCACAAGGAGAACAAAGAAATCTAAAAACTATTTCCCAGCAACTAGCAGAATCTAGTGATGTCGTTCTAGCTATCGCAACGCCTTCTGCTCAGAGCTTGGCCAATACAACACAAACGACACCGGTTGTCTTTTCAGCTGTAACAGATCCTGTCAGTGCCAAGTTGGTTGAGTCAAGAGAACATCCTGGGGGCAATGTAACTGGGACAAGTGATCAGTCATCAGATGCTATCTCAACCCAAATCAATTTGATAAAGAAAGTGTTGCCAAAAGCTAAAACAATTGGAATCCTCTATACTCAGAGCGAGCCAAACTCAGTTGTCCAAAAGGATGAAGCTAAGCGACTTCTGGAAGAAAAAGGCTTTACCGTTGTTGAAAAAACAATCTTGGACAGTAACAATGTCAAGGCGGCAGCAGAGAGTTTGATGGCAGAAGTGGATATGGTTTTTGTACCAACGGACAATATCATTTCGTCAACCATGGAAACAGTTAAGCAGGTTTCTATTAAACACAAGGTTCCAGTATTCGGTGGCTCAACGGAAATGATTGCGGTTGGTGGTTTGTATAACTACGGTACCAATTATGAAGAATTGGGACGGCAGACAGCCCGCATGTTGATTCGTGTCTTAAAAGGTGAGAAACCAGAAAATATAGCAGTTGAGTTGCCTGAAAAACTGGAATTGCATACCAATCAAGAAATGGCAGATGCATTGGGAATTGATATTAGTAAGTTAGAAGGCAAGGAATAAGGAGGTTTGAGATGAATTTTGTATTATCTAGTTTATCAGAAGGTTTGTTGTGGTC
This sequence comes from Streptococcus sp. CL6.35, assembly GCF_049737915.1. Classification (GTDB taxonomy): domain Bacteria; phylum Bacillota; class Bacilli; order Lactobacillales; family Streptococcaceae; genus Streptococcus. The sequence continues at coordinate 74,091 of NZ_JBKOTU010000006.1, forward strand.
GATTATGGCGATTGGGGTCTACTTGACTTTCCGTATTTTGGATATTGCGGATATGACTGCTGAAGGAGCCTTTCCACTGGGGGCTGCTGTCGTCGTATCTCAGATACAGGCAGGGACAAATCCTTGGATTGCGACTTTACTTGCTTTGTTTGCAGGTATGGTAGCTGGTCTTGTATCAGGAATGCTCCACACCAAGATGAAAATCCCAGCTCTCTTGACAGGGATTGTGACCTTGACAGGGCTTTATTCAATCAATATTAAAATCATGGGCAGTGTGCCCAACCTTTCCTTGGGAGATTCTTCAACTGTCTTTAAACAATTGGCGAGCTTGGGGCTGACAAATGAAGAAGCTGTTTTCTCATTCAGTTTGGCCTGTCTCCTACTTGTTTGTTTGGTCTTGACTCTTTTGATGAAAACGGAGATTGGATTGGTCTTGCGTTCGACTGGGGACAATATTCCGATGAGTGAGGCTAATGGGGTCAATGTAGACACCATGAAGATTGTTGGTTACATGATTTCAAATGGTTTGATTGCCCTGTGTGGTTCCTTGTTCGCTCAAAATGATGGATTTTCAGACGTAACCTCTGGGACAGGAACCATCGTTGTTGGTTTGAGTGCAGTTATTATTGCAGAAGTTTTGATACACGACTTGACCATTGGAGGTCGCTTGTTATCTATCGGAATCGGTGCCATTGTTTACCGTTTGATTATTTTAAATATCTATGAAATTCCAAATCTAGATCAAAACCTGGTACGTCTCTTTAATGCAATCTTGCTAGCCTTAGTGTTATTTGCACCAGAACTGCAAAAGAGATTAAAGATTCGTGGTTTGAAACTGAGAAATGAATAGGAGGAGAAAGTTATGGCAAGTTTGTTAACACTTGAAAATATTCACAAAACCTTTGAAGCAGGGACGGTCAATGAGAACCATGTCCTCAAAGGATTAGATTTAGAAGTTGAAGAGGGAGATTTTATCTCTGTGATTGGTGGAAATGGGGCAGGCAAATCCACTTTGATGAATATCTTGGCTGGCAATCTATCGGTGGACGAAGGGGACCTTTTATTGGCAGGCAAATCCATTAAAAATCTGAGTGTAAGAAAGAGAGCCAAGGATATCGCCCGTGTTTTTCAAGATCCTAAGATGGGAACAGCTTCTCGTTTGACGATTGAGGAGAATATGGCTATTGCTTTGAGACGCGGGCAGAAGAGAGGGCTTGGTTGGGGCGTGAAGGAGAAGGATAGAATCCAGTTCCAAGAGGCTTTGAAAGAGTTGAATATTGGTCTTGAAAACCGCTTAAAAGTGGATACTCAATACCTCTCAGGAGGACAAAGACAGGCCTTGACCCTAGTCATGGCAGCTCTAGTGAAACCTAAACTCTTGCTTTTGGATGAACATACTGCGGCACTTGACCCGAAAACGAGTCAAATGGTGATGGATTTGACGCAAAAGATTGTGGAACACCATCAGTTGACGACTTTGATGATTACCCACGATATGAACCATGCGATTGAGTACGGAAATCGTCTTATTATGCTCTATCAGGGTAAGATAGTGGTGGATGTCAAGGGAGAGGAGAAAAAGCATCTGACGGTTGAAGATCTCATGCATCTCTTCCAGAAAAATAGTGGCCAAAGTCTAGTTAGTGATGAATTGGTTTTAGGATAAAGAAAAAGGCTGAGATCCAGTGTCTCAGTCTTTTATTTCTTACGCTTTGCAAAATCTACAAATAGAAATTCTCGTGGAACACCTTATATTTATATGGGTGAGGAAATCGGGATGATTGACCCAGACTATGATTCTATGGCTGATTATGTAGATGTCGAATCGCTCAATGCCTATCAGATGCTCTTAGAAGAAGGGAAGAGTCAGGAAGAAGCCTTCCAGATTATTCAAGCTAAGTCGCGTGATAATTCACGAATTCCCATGCAGTGGGATTCTTCGGAAAATGCAGGATTTACAGTAGGGACGCCTTGGCTCAAGGCAGGAAAATCCTACCCTCATATCAATGTAGAAAATGAAATCCAAGGTCCGATTTTCACCTTCTACCAAGACTTGATTCGACTTCGTAAAGAAATGCCTATCATCTCAGAAGGAAGTTACAAACCAGCTTTTGAAGACAGTCAGCAAGTCTACGCTTTTGAACGCCAGTATGAGGATCAAAAGTTACTAGTGCTCAATAATTTTTATGCCACAGAACTGGAAATCGACTTATCAGTAGCCTACCAAAATGGACGAATTTTGATTTCAAACTATGAAGATGCAGAAGTGTCTGAAAAAATTCTACTCAAACCCTATCAAACACTAGCTATTTATGTAAATTAAACTCAGTAAGGAGCCCTCTTTTGCAGAAAAGCAGGCTTCTTTTTGCTGTCTATTCCATCTCTGAAAGCGTAAAACAAACTAGTCAGGGTGACTAGTTTATGGTATAATGAAGGAGACTCAAAAAGAAACAGGAGAAAAATGATGGATTTACTTTTAGCAATTGTATTGATTGTGCTAGCTTTTCTAGGAGGAGCTCTTGGAGGAATGTACTTGGTTCGTAAGCAAATTGAAAAAGAATTCGCTGATAACCCACGTTTGAATGCTGAAGCAGTTCGTACTCTTTTGAGTGCAAATGGTCAAAAACCAAGCGAAGCCAAGGTACAACAAGTTTACCACCAAATCATCCGCCAACAAAAGGCAGCCCTTGCTAACAATAAAAAGAAAAAATAAATAAGGAAAAGTCTGGGATGAAAGTTCCAGACTTCTCACTATGTTGGCTAAGGGTTTAGGGATGAGACTTTTTCCTTGCATTCTATTGATATTTGATTATGATTAAGAGAGATAGTTGTTGATTAGGCTGTCATTATTCAGTTCATAAGGAACGGTAATCATAATGAACTATCAATCAGAAAAAAGACTAGAAAGAAGACTGTATGGATAATCGACCAATTGGTTTTTTGGATTCGGGTGTCGGGGGCTTGACCGTTGTGCGCGAGCTCATGCGCCAGCTTCCCCATGAAGAAATCGTCTATATTGGAGATTCGGCGCGGGCGCCCTATGGTCCCCGTCCTGCTGAGCAAATTCGTGAATATACTTGGCAGTTGGTCAACTTTCTCTTGACCAAGGATGTCAAGATGATTGTCATTGCTTGTAACACTGCGACTGCGGTCGTCTGGGAAGAAATCAAGGCTCAACTAGATATTCCTGTCCTAGGTGTGATTTTGCCAGGAGCTTCGGCAGCTATCAAGTCCAGCCAAGGTGGGAAAATCGGAGTGATTGGAACACCCATGACGGTACAATCAGACATCTACCGTCAGAAAATCCATGATTTGGATCCGGACTTACAGGTGGAGAGTTTGGCCTGTCCCAAGTTTGCTCCCTTGGTGGAATCTGGTGCCCTGTCAACCAGTGTCACCAAGAAAGTGGTCTATGAAACCCTGCGTCCCTTGGTTGGAAAGGTGGATAGCCTGATTTTGGGTTGTACCCATTATCCACTGCTCAGACCCATTATTCAAAATGTCATGGGACCCAAGGTTCAGCTCATTGATAGTGGGGCAGAGTGCGTACGGGATATCTCAGTCTTACTTAATTATTTTGAAATCAATCGTGGTCGCGATGCCGGACCACTCCATCACCGTTTTTACACAACAGCCAGCAGCCAAAGTTTTGCACAAATTGGTGAAGAATGGCTGGAAAAAGAGATTCATGTGGAGCATGTAGAATTATGACAAATAAAATTTATGAATACAAGGATGACCAGGACTGGTATGTCGGGTCCTATGGTATTTTTGGTGGCGTCCGGACGTTGACGGATGATGACTTGGATTTTCCTCTATTGGAGTTTGCCCAAAGATTTCGAGATGAGGATCGAGGTTTTCCTGTTTCTGTTACTGTTTTACGCTATGGTTCTCTCTACCGTTTATTGTCTTTTGTGGTAGATATCCTCAACCAAGAAATGGGACGAAATGTGGAAGTCATCCAACGTCAGGGAGCTTTTCTCTTGATTGAAAATGGGCAACTCCTGCATGTAGCATTGCCTAAAGAAGGGGTCAATGTTCATGATTTCTTTGAGACAAGCAAGGTCAGAGAAACCTTATTGATTGCGACTCGAAACGAAGGCAAGACCAAAGAGTTCCGAGCTATCTTTGATAAGTTAGGCTACGATGTGGAAAATCTTAATGACTATCCTGACCTGCCTGAAGTAGCTGAAACAGGCATGACCTTCGAAGAAAATGCCCGTCTCAAGGCAGAAACCATTTCTCAATTAACGGGCAAGATGGTTTTGGCAGATGACTCAGGTCTCAAAGTCGATGTCCTTGGTGGCTTGCCAGGTGTCTGGTCAGCTCGTTTCGCAGGTGTGGGAGCTACTGACCGTGAAAACAATGCCAAACTCTTGCACGAATTGGCCATGGTCTTTGAACTCAAGGACCGCTCGGCTCAATTCCATACAACCCTAGTCGTGGCCAGTCCAAACAAGGAAAGCTTGGTTGTTGAAGCAGACTGGCCAGGCTACATTAACTTTGAACCTAAGGGTGAAAATGGATTTGGTTACGATCCTCTCTTCCTTGTAGGAGAGACAGGTAAGTCATCAGCTGAATTAACCCTTGAAGAAAAAAATAGTCAATCGCACCGTGCCTTAGCCGTTAAGAAACTTTTGGAGGTATTTCCATCATGGCAAAGCAAACCATCATTGTAATGAGCGATTCCCATGGCGATAGCTTGATTGTGGAAGAAATCCGTGATCGCTATGTGGGCAAAGTTGACGCCGTTTTTCATAACGGCGATTCTGAACTGCGTCCGGATTCTCCCCTTTGGGAAGGAATCCGTGTTGTTAAAGGGAACATGGACTTCTACGCCGGCTACCCAGAACGTTTGGTGACCGAGCTTGGTTCGACCAAGATTATCCAAACCCATGGTCACTTGTTTGACATCAATTTCAACTTTCAAAAGTTGGACTACTGGGCTCAGGAAGAAGAGGCCGATATCTGTCTTTATGGTCACTTGCATGTGCCAAGTGCTTGGATGGAAGGCAAGACCCTCTTTCTAAATCCAGGTTCCATCAGTCAACCACGTGGGACCATCAGAGAATGTCTCTATGCTCGTGTGGAGATTGATGATAGTTATTTTAAAGTGGACTTTTTGACACGAGACCATGAGGTGTATCCGGGCTTGTCCAAGGAGTTTAGCCGATGATTGCCAAGGAGTTTGAGACTTTCTTGTTGGGGCAGGAGGAAACTTTTTTGACCCCTGCTGAAAATCTAGCTGTGTTGATTGATACTCACAATGCGGATCATGCGACCCTCTTGCTCAGTCAGATGACCTATACCCGTGTTCCTGTTGTAACAGATGAAAAACAGTTTGTTGGGACGATTGGGCTCAGAGATATTATGGCTTATCAGATGGAGCATGACTTGAGTCAAGAAATCATGGCAGATACGGATATCGTTCATATGACGAGAACGGACGTAGCGGTCGTCTCGCCAGATTTTACCATTACGGAGGTCTTGCACAAGCTGGTAGATGAGTCCTTCTTGCCGGTTGTGGATGCGTTTGGTATTTTCCAAGGAATTATCACGCGCAAGTCTATCCTCAAGGCTGTCAATGCCCTCTTGCATGACTTTAGTAAGGAATATGAGATTCGATGCAGATGAGAGATAGGATTTCAGATTTCTTAGAGGAAAAGCAGGACTTGTCTGTCAATTCCAAGCAGTCTTATAAGTATGATCTGGAGCAATTTTTAGACATTGTAGGTGAGCGGATTTCTGAGACCAGTCTCAAGATTTACCAAGCCCAACTAGCCAATCTAAAAATCAGCGCCCAGAAGCGAAAGATTTCGGCCTGTAACCAATTTCTCTACTTTCTCTATCAAAAAGGAGAAGTGGATAGCTTTTATCGTTTGGAATTAGCCAAACAAGCTGAAAAGAAGACCACAAAACCAGAACTGTTAAACCTAGACTCTTTTTGGCAGGAAAGTAATTATCCAGAGGGGCGTTTACTGGCTCTACTTATCTTGGAAATGGGGCTCTTGCCGAGTGAGATTTTAGCTCTCAAGGTTGCGGACATCAATCTGGACTTTCAGGTGTTGCGAATCAAGAAGGCTTCCCAACAGAGAATTGTCACCATTCCTACGACCTTACTTTCAGAGCTGGAACCCTTGATGGGCCAGACCTATCTCTTTGAAAGGGCAGGGAAAGCTTATTCTCGTCAGTGGGCCTTTCGTCAGCTAGAATCCTTTGTCAAGGAGAAAGGGTTCCCAACCTTATCAGCCCAGGCCTTGCGGGAACAGTTCATTCTAAGACAAATAGAAAACAAGGTCGATTTGTACGAAATTGCAAAAAAATTAGGATTAAAAACAGTCCTGACCTTAGAAAAATATAGATAATGGATATTAAATTAAAAGATTTTGAAGGGCCGCTGGACTTGATTTTGCACCTGGTTTCCAAGTACCAGATGGATATCTACGATGTGCCTATTACGGAAGTTATCGAACAGTATCTAGCCTATGTCTCAACCCTGCAGGCTATGCGTCTGGAAGTGACGGGCGAGTATATGGTCATGGCTAGTCAGCTGATGCTGATCAAGAGTCGCAAGCTCTTGCCAAAGGTAGCAGAAGTGACCGACTTGGAGGATGATCTGGAGCAGGACCTTCTTTCTCAAATCGAAGAATACCGCAAGTTCAAGCTCTTGGGGGAGCACTTGGAAGCCAAGCACCAAGAACGGGCCCAGTACTATTCCAAAGCGCCGACAGAGTTGATTTACGAAGATGCGGAGCTTGTGCATGACAAGACGACCATTGACCTCTTTTTGGCTTTTTCAAATATCCTAGCCAAGAAAAAAGAGGAGTTTGCACAAAATCACACAACTATCCTGCGGGATGAGTATAAGATTGAAGATATGATGGTCATCGTAAAAGAGTCCTTGACTGGACGAGAGCAGTTGCGCTTGCAGGATTTGTTCAAGGAAGCCCAGAATGTCCAAGAGGTCATTACCCTCTTTTTGGCAACCCTAGAGTTAATCAAAACCCAGGAGCTGATTCTTGTGCAAGAGGAAAGTTTCGGAGATATTTATCTCATGGAAAAGAAGGAAGAAAGTCAAGTGGCACAAAGCTAGACTTGATAGAGAGGAAAGATGAGTACTTTAGCAAAAATAGAAGCGCTCTTGTTTGTAGCGGGTGAAGATGGGATTAGAGTCCGCCAGTTAGCTGAACTCCTCTCTCTACCACCGACAGGCATCCAACAGAGTTTAGAAAAATTAACTCAGAAGTATGAAAATGACCCAGATTCCAGTTTGGCTCTGATTGAGACAGGTGGTGCTTATAGATTGGTGACCAAGACTCAGTTTTCAGAGATTTTGAAGGAATATTCCAAGGCACCTATCAACCAGAGCTTGTCTCGGGCTGCCCTTGAGACCTTGTCCATCGTTGCCTACAAACAGCCCATCACACGGATAGAGATTGATGCCATCCGTGGGGTCAACTCGAGTGGGGCCTTGGCAAAGTTGCAGGCTTTTGACCTGATAAAGGAAGACGGGAAAAAAGAAGTCTTGGGTCGCCCCAACCTCTATGTGACTACAGATTATTTCCTAGATTACATGGGGATAAATAATTTGGAAGAATTACCAGTGATTGATGAGCTTGAGATTCAAGCCCAAGAAAGCCAATTATTTGGTGAAAGGATAGAAGAAGATGAGAATCAATAAGTATATTGCCCACGCAGGTGTGGCCAGTAGGAGAAAAGCAGAAGAGCTGATCAAGCAAGGTTTGGTGACGGTTAACGGCCAAGTGGTACGTGAACTAGCAACCACTATCAAGTCAGGCGACAAGGTCGAAGTGGAAGGTCAACCTATCTACAACGAAGAAAAGGTCTATTATCTGCTTAACAAACCACGCGGTGTCATTTCCAGTGTGACAGATGACAAGGGGCGCAAGACTGTTGTCGACCTCTTGCCCAATGTCAAAGAGCGTATTTACCCAGTTGGTCGTTTGGACTGGGATACATCAGGAGTCTTGATTTTGACCAATGATGGGGATTTTACGGATGAAATGATTCACCCTCGTAATGAGATTGACAAGGTTTATGTTGCGCGTGTTAAAGGTGTGGCCAATAAGGACAATCTCCGCCCCTTGACCCGTGGACTTGAGATTGATGGCAAGAAAACCAAGCCGGCTGTCTATGAGATTCTCAAAGTGGATCCAGTCAAAAACCGCTCTGTGGTGCAGTTGACCATCCATGAAGGGCGTAACCACCAGGTTAAAAAGATGTTTGAAGCTGTCGGCCTTCAAGTAGATAAACTGTCTCGTACACGTTTTGGACATCTAGACTTGACAGGTCTTCGTCCAGGAGAATCCCGTCGTCTTAATAAAAAAGAAATCAGTCAACTACACATCATGGCTGTAACCAAGAAATAATGAAACGAATTTTAATAGCGCCTGTGCGCTTTTACCAACGTTTTATCTCCCCAGCCTTTCCACCCTCTTGTCGCTTTGAGCCGACTTGTTCCAACTATATGATTGAGGCTATTGAAAAACATGGCTTCAAGGGTGTTTTGATGGGCTTAGCTCGGATTTTACGTTGCCATCCCTGGTCGAAAACAGGTAAGGACCCCGTCCCAGACCACTTTTCTCTCAAACGCAATCAAGAAGGGAAATGAGGCTGGGTAAACAGATTTCAAAATGATAAAAACGCATCCTATCAGGTTTGAGTAAACTTGATAGGATGCGTTTTAGAATGTCAAAATTTTATACTCTTTGAAAATCTCTTCAAACCACGTCAGCTTCCATTTGCAACCTCAAAACAGTGTTTTGAGCAGCTTACGGCTAGTTTCCTAGTTTGCTTTTTGATTTTCATTGAGTATTAAATTGAGTTTGAAGCGGCTTATTTCAAAGCTTTTTGTGCGTCTTCAATCATGAGTTTTGTTGATTCAAGACCGCCTCCGCTTAGATACCAGAGATCTGGTGTTAGTTGGATAATCTTACCATTTTTAGCGGCAGGTGTTTCAGCGATAAGGGCATTTTCTAGGACACCATCGTTGCTAGAGTTGTCACCACCGATGGCAAGGGTACGGTTGATGACAAAAAGGATGTCAGGATTGATTTCTTTGACACTTTCAAAGCTGACTTCTTGTCCGTGGCGAGAGTCTTCAAATTGAGTGTCAGTTGGCTTGAATTTCAAGGTTTGGTACAAGAAAGAGAAACGAGATTGGGCACCAAAGGCAGCCATTTTTCCTTCATTGAGGAGGATGGCAAGGGCTTTTTTGTCAGAACTTTCGTTTTTAGTAGCGACTTCTTGGATGCTCTTGTCTAGCTTGGCCAATTCTTCTTTGGCTTTCTGTGTACCAGTTTCACCAAAGGCGCTTGCTAGGGATTCGATATTTGCCTTGGTAGAAGTCCAGTAGTCATCCTTGCTTGCTTGAAAGAGCACGGTTGGGGCGATTTCGTTGAACTTATCTACGAATTTTTGGGTACGTGGTGAAGCGATAATTAGGTCTGGTTCAAGAGCAGCAAGGGCTTCTAGGTCTGGCTCAACCATAGAACCAACATTTTTAACTTTTCCAGCTAGGTCTTTAAGATAAGTCGGAACAGTTTTTGTAGGCATTCCGACGATATTCTTTTCAAAACCTAAAGCGCGAATAGTATCCGCAGCACCGAGGTCAAAGGTCACAATCTTTTCAGGAACCTTTGAAAGTTTGACCTCATCTAGTGAACTTTTAATGGTTACCTCTGTTGGAGCAGAGCTACTTGACTCCGTCTTGCTAGTGCTTGAGTTTGTACTACATGCACCAAGTAGGAGCAAGAAGCTGGCCACTAGGGCAGTAAGGTAAAGTTTAAGGGATGTTTTCATGATTTCTCCTTTTTAAAATGTGATAACGATGTAGGGAGTCTCTTAGATAGGCTTGTTAGCTAAGAGACAGAGCTTCCTCTAACAGGGGTTCAGAATAGCTAGCTATAGATGCAGATCTTTTTACCATTGATATCAGCCAGCGTGATGGGAATCTCGTAAAGTTGACTGAGCAGGTCAGCCTGCATGATTTGATCGGTTCTTCCCTTGCTAAAGACCTGACCGTCCTTGAAGGCAACAATTTCATCCGCATACTGGCTGGCTATGTTGATATCGTGGAGGACAATGATAATGGTCTTACCGAGTTCCTCCACTAGTCTCCGAAGAATCTGCATCATGCTGACGCTTTGCTTGATATCGAGATTGTTAAGCGGTTCGTCTAGCAAGATAAAGTCTGTATCCTGGGCCAGTACCATGGCGATAAAGACACGTTGGAGCTGGCCACCAGACAGACTATCGATATAGCGGTCTTTTAAATTTGTCAGTTCCAGATAGTCCAGAGTTTCTCGTATTTTTTCCCAGTCTTCTGCCTTCAGTCGACCACGGCTGTAGGGAAAACGTCCAAAGCTGACCAGTTCTTCAACAGTCAATTTGGCTTGGTAATTGATTTTCTGTTTTAGGATGGTCAGTTCTTTGGCCAGTTCTTGCGAATTCCAGCTCTCGATTTCACGGCCTTTGATACTGAGAATTCCCTGATCTTTCTTGGTCAGTCTGCTCATGATGGAGAGGAGAGTCGATTTTCCAGCACCATTTGGACCAATAAAGGCTGTCAGTTTCTGAGGACTGACTTCAAGGGAAATATCTTGCAAAATCTCCTGTTTTTGAATGGATTTGTCAATGTTTTCCAGTTTCACTGACGCGCCCTCCTGTATAGTAAGATAAAGAATAAGAGACCACCTACGCTCTCGATGATCATGCTGATGCGAATTTCCAGAGCAAAGACTCGTTCAATCAGGGCCTGCCCCAAGGTCAAGCTAATAAATCCAACCAGAATGGCTACGATAAAGAGTAACTTGTGCCGATAGTCTTTGACAATCAGGTAGGTGAGGTTGGACAGCATAAAGCCGAAGAAAGCCATAGGACCTACCAAGGCGGTGGCTGTTGAAGTCAAAAGCACGATGCCCCAGAGGAGTTCTCTCTGTTCTTTTTCCACATTGAGCCCCAATATTTGAGCCGTTTCTCTTTGCAGGTGCAAGACATCCAGAATGACTGCTTTCCGAAAGAAAAAGATGGTCAAAGCAAGGATAATCAGAGAACCAATGGCTAGGATGGAAGTGTTGAGATGCTGAAAGGAGGCAAAGAGACTGTTCTGCAGTTTATCGTATTCATTTGGATCCATCAAGACCTGAAGGAAGGTACTGATATTTCGAAAGAGACTTCCGAGTGCTAGACAGATTAGCAGGATGAAGACCAAATCTTGCTTCATCAGTGTCTTCAAGTAGCCTTGTAAGGCAAGAAAGAAGAGGGATTGAAGCAGAAACAAAACTAGGAATTCTAAAATAGGGGACTTGCCAAGTTGAAGAAACTTGCTTTCAAAAACCAGTAGTAGAGTTTGCAGTAGGACGTAGAAGGATTCGATTCCTAAAATACTTGGCGTCAGGAAACGATTTTCCGTCAGTGTTTGAAAACTAATGGTCGAAATCCCTGTCGCGATAGCTACCAAGAGATAAACGACAATCTTTTGGGAACGTAGCTTCCAGGCAAAGGCAGACAGGTGGGTGATGGGCCAAAAATAGAGGAGACAAGCTCCGATGGCCAGAATAATGAGAAGCCAGAAGAGTTTGGTATGTTTGCTTTTAGACTGCATCTTTTCGTCCCCCTCTCCATAGAAGTAGGATAAAGACGAGGCTACCAATGATTCCTAGTAGAAGACTGACAGACAACTCATAGGGTCGAATCAAGACTCGAGAGAGGATATCGCAGGCCAGAACTAGATTGGCCCCAACCAGTGCGACCATGAGTTTGGTTTGGCTCAGATTATCTCCATAGTGCTTGCGAACAAGATTTGGAACGATGACTCCGAGAAATGGCAAGCCACCCACGGTAATCATGGTGACACTAGTCGTTAGAGCCACAAGAAAGAGGGCCAGTTTTTCAAGTAGGGAGTAGGAAATCCCCAAACTCTCGCTGGTTTCTTTGCCCAGATTCATGATGGTGAAGGTTTGGGATAATTTCCAAACGGCTATCAGGATAATGAGGCCTAAGAAAAGCCATTCATACTGATGGGTCTGAATCATGGAGAAGGAGCCCTGGGTCCAAGCTGTCATACTCTGAACCAGATTGAAACGGTAGGCGATAACTTCTGTCACAGAACCGATAATCCCACTATAGATGATCCCAATCAGAGGCAACATCCACCTTTCCTTTACAGTAAAAATGGCCATAAAGGCTAGGAAGAAGAGGGTGAATACGATGGATGAAACAAAAGCGAAGAGCATCTTTTGAGTCAGACTAGCCGACGGAAAGACAAAGAGGCTCAATACCATTCCTAGTTTGGCGGCTTCAGTCGTTCCAACTGTACTCGGTGCAGCAAACTGATTTTGAGTGATAGTCTGCATGAGGAGCCCTGCCATACTCATACTAGAGGCAGTCAGGAGAATGCTAATGGTTCTTGGAAGACGGGACTCTTGAAAGAGAAGCCAAGTTTCATGATCCAGTGCAAAGAGTTTTCCCCATGAAAAATCACTGGTCCCAATGCTAATAGAGAGAAAGACCAGGAGTAGAAGTAAGCCAATTAAATAATGAGAAAGTTTCATACCCCATCCTTTCATGTAGATTTGGTACTGAAAGATACCTGCGGATATTACTGTAACATGATTTATTTAATCTGTCAATAAATTTTCTGACAATTTAATGTAAAAAGGAAAGAAAAATTCCTGAAAGAACATCGGGCTCTCTTTTTTAGTAGGAAAACTGAGTAAAAAACTATCCACCTTCCCGCTATCCTTCTCCTATAAAAAGTGGTAAAATGGATGAAAGAAAGAAGGAACTGAAATGACAACATTATTTTCAAAAATCAAAGAAGTAACAGAACTTGCTGCGATCTCAGGTCATGAAGCACCTGTCCGTGCTTATCTTCGTGAAAAGTTGACACCGCACGTGGATGAAGTGGTGACAGATGGCTTGGGTGGTATTTTTGGTATCAAGCATTCAGAAGCTACGGATGCGCCGCGCGTCTTGGTCGCTTCTCACATGGATGAAGTTGGTTTTATGGTCAGCGAAATCAAGCCAGATGGTACCTTCCGTGTGGTAGAAATCGGTGGATGGAATCCTATGGTGGTTAGTAGCCAACGTTTCAAACTCTTGACTCGTGATGGTCGTGAAATTCCTGTGATTTCGGGTTCTGTCCCTCCACATTTGACTCGTGGTAAGGGCGGACCAACCATACCTGCCATTGCAGATATCGTCTTTGATGGTGGTTTTGCGGATAAGGCGGAAGCAGAAAGATTTGGCATCCGTCCTGGCGATACCATTGTACCAGATAGTTCTGCAATCTTGACAGCCAATGAAAAAAATATCATCTCAAAAGCTTGGGACAATCGCTATGGAGTTCTCATGGTGAGCGAGTTGGCGGAAGCTCTGTCAGGTCAAAAACTCGGAAATGAACTCTATCTTGGCTCTAATGTCCAAGAAGAAGTTGGTCTTCGTGGTGCTCATACATCTACAACCAAGTTTGATCCAGAAGTCTTCCTAGCAGTTGACTGCTCACCTGCTGGTGATGTTTATGGCGGTCAAGGCAAGATTGGGGATGGAACCTTGATTCGTTTCTACGATCCAGGTCACTTGCTTCTCCCAGGAATGAAGGATTTCCTTTTGACAACGGCTGAAGAAGCTGGTATCAAGTACCAATACTACTGTGGAAAAGGCGGAACAGACGCTGGCGCAGCTCATTTGAAAAATGGTGGTGTCCCATCTACAACAATCGGTGTTTGCGCTCGTTATATCCATTCTCACCAAACTCTCTACGCTATGGATGACTTCCTAGAAGCTCAAGCTTTCTTGCAAGCTTTGGTGAAAAAATTGGATCGTTCAACGGTTGACTTGATTAAAAATTATTAAACTTAAGGAGGTGGTAGGGATGGTAGAACCAAACCTAGAAAGCCTTGTAAAAGATCTTTACAATCATGCTCGACATGATTTGAGTGAAGATTTAGTTGCTGCTCTCCTAGAGACTGCTAAAAAACTGCCTACTACAAATGAGCAATTGCTGGCAGTTCGTCTCTCAGGTCTGGTCAATCGTGAATTGCTCCTAAATCCCAAACATCCAGCACCTGAGTTGCTCAACTTGGCTCGCTTTATCAAAAGAGAAGAATCCAAGTACAGAGGAACTGCAGCTTCTGCGCTTATGTATGGGGAACTCTTTAAAATGCTTTGATTCCATTGTGGATCAAAGCATTTTTTATATGGTAGAAAAGCAATTCTTGGTTAGGAAAAGAAAAAAGCCATCCCATTCAGGATAGCTTCTTGGTTCTTAGATTTGTTCAGCGATGACCTTTTCAGCTAGATTCATAGCGTGGTCAGATACACGAGTATAGTGGGAAATGATGTCGATAAAGTTGACCCCAGCTTGTGTTGAACACTCACCCTTGTTGAGGCGTTTGATGTGGGTCTTTCTGAGAACACGTTCCATATTGTTGATTTCTTTATGGCGTTCAATCAGACTTTGAGCTTTTTCAATATCATTGTTTTCTACACTATCAAGGGCATCTTTGATAAAGTCAGTGGTTTTTTGATAGATATCAGCCAATTCCTGCAAAGCAGCTTCAGAGAACTCAACATTTTTACGTTGAAGGTAGTCAGTCAGGTTGATTAGGGCTTCTGCGTGGTCCCCAATCCGTTCCAAATCACGGGATGAATCAAGAATGTTGGTGAGCACTTCACTTTCTTTCTGGCTAAGGGCTTCGCTTGAAAGAGTAATCAGGTAACGAGTCAATTTTTCATCAATGGTATTGATGGCTTCTTCTGTCTTGTGGCCTTTTTCAGCAACCTTTTCATTAAGGTCAATAATATAGTTGTATGAAAGGTCAAAGGCTTTAGAAGCATAATTTCCTAAGTGAAGGAGTTCTTTCTTCGCATTTCCAAGAGCGATTGATGGAGCTTGTTTAATCAAATGCTCATCAAGATAAAGTGGCTCGTACTTGACAACTTCATCTTCACCAGGGATGAGCTTGGTTACAAAGTAGGCCAAGGCTCCGATGAATGGAAATTGGATAATAGTATTTGTGATATTAAAGGTTCCGTGGGCGAAGGCAATGGTCATTTCTGGAGCCAGATTGAGTGTAGATTCAAACCATTGAATCAAGCCAGTGAAAGGTACAAGGAAGACAATACAGATAACCGTACCAATCACGTTAAAGGCGACATGGGCACCAGCAACACGTTTGGCAGCGATATTAGCTCCAAGAGAAGCAATAATAGCTGTAATGGTCGTTCCGATATTATCACCAAACAAGACTGGTAGGGCACCTTGTAGATCAATCAAACCACTTGCGTAAAGATTCTGTAGGATACCGATAGTTGCGGAAGAAGCTTGAATGAGTAGGGTTAGTCCAGTTCCGACAAAGACACCTAGAATAGGACTCTTGCTTAGTTCAACCATATAGTCTCTAAAGACTTGCAGGTCTTTTAGAGGTTCCATTGCACCGCTCATAAGATTGAGAGCGAAGAAGATACCACCTACACCAAAAATGATACGTCCGATGTTATTGATAGAGCGATTCTTGGTGAAGAAGAGACAAATCGCTCCGATGAAAAGCATTGGTAAGGCGTAATCTCCTAGCTTAAAACCGATGATAAAGGATGTAACGGTAGTTCCAATATTGGCACCCATGACAATACCGATAGCTTGACGCAAGGTCAAAAGTCCTGCGCTGACTAGCCCCACTGTAATGACTGTGACACCAGAACTTGACTGAATTAGCGCCGTCATACCGATACCAACTAGCACACCGAAGAACGGATTGCTGGTATATTTGTCAATGTAAAAACGAAGGCGATCTCCAGCAGCTTGTTGCAAACCGTCTCCCATGGTCTTGATACTATATAAGAATAGTCCCAGACCACCTAAAAAGTGAAATAAAATTTCCTGCCAATTAATGGACATTTCTTTTTCCTCCGAAAAATAATAACGGAATTTCTCCTATTCTATTTTAAAGGATAAAAGTAAATCTAACAAGTGTTAAGCTAAGATTTTAGAAAGAAAATTCGTTAGAAAAAGCAAAAATAATATACTCTAGCATGCCACAAAGATTAAATATCGAAAAATCTTGTGAAATCTTTCCTTATATTTCCAAAGTGTGATATAATAGTTTCGAATAAAATAAATAAAGGGGTTTTTGTAACATGGCAAAACTTACTGTTAAAGACGTTGACTTGAAAGGTAAAAAAGTCCTCGTTCGTGTTGACTTCAACGTACCTGTAAAAGATGGCGTGATTACCAACGACAACCGTATCACTGCAGCTCTTCCAACTATCAAGTACATCCTTGAACAAGGTGGACGTGCTATCCTCTTCTCTCACCTTGGCCGTGTAAAAGAAGAAGCAGACAAAGCTGGTAAATCACTTGCTCCTGTAGCTGCTGACTTGGCAGCTAAATTGGGTCAAGACGTTGCTTTCCTTCCAGGTGTCACTCGTGGTGCTGAATTGGAAGCAGCTATCAACGCTCTTGAAGATGGACAAGTTCTCTTGGTTGAAAACACTCGTTACGAAGATGTTGACGGCAAGAAAGAATCTAAAAACGATCCTGAACTTGGTAAATACTGGGCATCACTTGGAGATGGTATCTTCGTAAACGATGCATTCGGTACAGCTCACCGTGCACACGCATCTAACGTTGGTATCTCAGCAAACGTTGAAAAAGCAGTTGCTGGTTTCCTTCTTGAAAACGAAATTGCCTACATCCAAGAAGCAGTTGAAGCTCCAGAACGTCCATTTGTGGCTATCCTTGGTGGTTCAAAAGTTTCAGACAAGATTGGTGTTATCGAAAACTTGCTTGAAAAAGCTGATAAAGTCCTTATCGGTGGTGGTATGACTTATACATTCTACAAAGCACAAGGTATCGAAATCGGTAACTCACTTGTAGAAGAAGACAAATTGGATGTTGCGAAAGCTCTTCTTGAAAAAGCAAACGGTAAATTGATCTTGCCAGTTGACTCAAAAGAAGCTAACGCATTTGCTGGTTACACTGAAGTGCGTGACACTGAAGGTGAAGCAGTTTCTGAAGGCTTCCTTGGTCTTGACATCGGTCCAAAATCTATCGCTAAATTTGACGAAGCTTTGACTGGTGCCAAAACAGTTGTATGGAACGGACCTATGGGTGTATTTGAAAACCCAGACTTCCAAGCTGGAACAATCGGTGTGATGGACGCTATCGTGAAACAACCAGGCGTTAAATCAATCATCGGTGGTGGTGACTCAGCTGCCGCAGCGATCAACCTTGGACGTGCAGACAAATTCTCATGGATTAGTACGGGCGGAGGTGCTTCAATGGAACTTCTCGAAGGTAAAGTATTGCCAGGTTTGGCTGCACTTACAGAAAAATAATTTCAGCCCGTTAGTCTCTACAAAATCCTGATTTTGTAGAAAAAGGAACAAAACTGAAACGTTAACAAAAAGGTGACATAGCCACCTTTTTGTGTTAGTGTAGGTATTTGTGACGCGGTGGTGGAGCATCAATGGAACTTCTTGAAGGTAAAGTTCTTCCAGGACTTGCAGCCTTGACAGAAAAATAAGATTTTATAAACAATCAAAGAAGAGAGGAATGAAAGTTCCTCTTTTCTTTTGCTTAAAATAAAAACGCTTCCTCTCAACTATTACTCATAAAAATCACCGATTTATGATAAAATGGAAATAGAAAGTTGAGATTATGAGTTATTTTAAAAAATATAAATTCGATAAATCCCAGTTCAAACTTGGTATGCGAACCTTTAAAACAGGTATTGCTGTTTTTCTAGTTCTCTTGATTTTTGGCTTTTTTGGCTGGAAAGGTCTTCAAATCGGTGCTTTGACAGCCGTTTTTAGCCTGAGGGAGAGTTTTGATAAGAGTGTTCATTTTGGGACTTCGCGTATTCTAGGAAATAGTATCGGTGGCCTCTATGCCTTGGTCTTCTTCTTATTAAATACCTTTTTCCACGAAGCCTTTTGGGTGACCTTGGTAGTTGTTCCAATCTGCACTATGTTAACCATTATGACAAATGTAGCCATGAATAACAAAGCAGGGGTTATTGGTGGTGTAGCAGCTATGTTAATCATTACCCTATCGATTCCGAGCGGAGAGACAATTTTGTACGTATTTGCGCGTGTATCAGAAACTTTCATGGGAGTTTTTGTCGCAATTCTTGTAAATTACGATATTGATCGTATTCGGCTCTTTTTAGAGAAAAAAGAAAAATAATGTTACATTTTATAACATTATCATTTGACGTTTGTCTTTTTTTAGACTATAATAGACAGAAAGAAGGAAATTGTAAATGAAGGAAAAAGAATTTCGCCGAAATATGGCTGTTTTTCCTATCGGCAGTGTTATGAAGTTGACCGATCTATCGGCGCGTCAGATTCGTTATTATGAAGATCAAGAGTTGATCAAACCTGTTCGAAACGAAGGGAACCGTCGCATGTATTCCTTGAATGACATGGATCGTCTGCTTGAAATCAAAGATTATATCTCTGAAGGTTATAATATCGCTGCCATTAAGAAAAAATATGCTGAACGTGAAGCGAAATCCAAGAAAGCGGTGAGTCAGACTGAGGTGCGTCGTGCACTTCACAATGAGCTCCTCCAACAGGGTCGCTTTGCTTCAGTACGGTCACCTTTTGGTCGCGGTTAGGTAACCGCAAGTAGTCATATATTAAGGAGAAAACTCATGCCAATCACAGCTGCTGATATTCGTCGTGAAGTCAAGGAAAAAAATGTTACCTTTATTCGTCTTATGTTCTCAGATATTTTGGGAACCATGAAAAACGTCGAAATTCCTGCTACAGATGAACAGTTAGATAAAGTCTTGTCAAACAAGGCTATGTTTGATGGATCTTCTATTGAAGGTTTTGTACGTATCAATGAGTCAGATATGTACTTGTACCCAGACTTGGATACATGGACAGTCTTCCCTTGGGGAGATGAAAATGGAAGTGTTGCAGGTTTGATCTGTGATGTCTATACAACAGAAGGTGAACCATTTGCGGGTGACCCTCGTGGCAATTTGAAGCGTGCTCTTCGTCACATGGAAGAAGTAGGATTCAAATCTTTCAACCTTGGTCCAGAGCCAGAATTCTTCCTATTTAAGTTGGATGAAAATGGAGACCCAACACTTGAAGTAAATGATAAGGGTGGCTACTTTGATTTGGCGCCTACTGACCTTGCGGACAATACGCGTCGTGAGATTGTGAATGTCTTGACTAAAATGGGATTTGAAGTAGAAGCGAGTCACCACGAGGTTGCTGTTGGACAGCATGAGATTGACTTTAAATATGATGAAGTCCTCCATGCTTGTGATAAGATTCAAATCTTTAAACTTGTTGTTAAAACTATTGCTCGCAAACACGGACTTTACGCAACCTTTATGGCGAAACCAAAATTTGGTATTGCTGGATCAGGTATGCACTGTAATATGTCCTTGTTTGATGCAGAAGGAAACAATGCCTTCTTTGATCCAAATGATCCAAAAGGAATGCAGTTGTCAGAAACGGCCTACCATTTCCTTGGTGGTTTGATCAAGCATGCCTACAACTATACTGCTATCATGAATCCAACAGTTAACTCATACAAACGTTTAGTTCCAGGTTATGAAGCGCCTGTTTACATTGCTTGGGCTGGTCGTAACCGTTCACCACTTGTGCGCGTACCTGCTTCACGCGGTATGGGAACTCGTCTTGAGTTGCGTTCGGTGGACCCAATGGCAAACCCATATATCGCTATGGCAGTTCTATTGGAAGTTGGTTTGCATGGTGTTGAAAATAAAATCGAAGCACCAGCTCCTATCGAAGAAAATATCTACATCATGACAGCTGAAGAGCGTAAGGAAGCTGGAATTACAGACCTTCCATCAACCCTTCACAACGCTTTGAAAGCTTTGACAGAAGATGAAGTTGTCAGAGCGGCTCTTGGAGAACATATCTATACTAGTTTCCTTGAAGCCAAACGAATCGAATGGGCAAGTTATGCAACCTTCGTTTCACAATGGGAAATTGATAACTATTTAGATCTGTATTAATAGAGAAGGAAGATTGCCTTAGGGTAGTCTTTTTTCTTGCTTTTTATATCGAGGTGTGATATATTTTATATAACGAAGTACGATATATCGAACTGAATAGGAGGTGGTTACAAATGGAATTAACGGCTAAGATTCGTCGAGTTTATCTTCCGATGACGGAAACGGGTTTTTATATCTTGTTCTGTCTGCAAAAGGAAGGTCATGGGTATAGTATTACGCAAAAGGTCAAGGAGATGACAGATTCGCAAGTTTCGATTAGTCCTGGGACTATGTATGGAACCTTGTCAAAGATGGAAAAGGATGGTTTGATTTCCTTTGTCCGCGAAGAGGAAAAACGGAAAATCTATCAGATTACAGACTTGGGACGCAAAGTCTTAGATATTGAATTGAAGCGTATTGAACGGCTCTATAGAAACAGTCGGGAGGAAGTATGATGGAAAAGAAAATTGTTTATCGAATTTTTACAATTGCGGATTATGAGAGGGAGGCTCTATACTTTAGAGAAATGCATGCTAAGGGCTGGAAACTTAGAAAAGTAAGCTATTCTATCTTATTGTTTGCAGTTAAGTATACCTTTGAAAAGTGTCACCCTGAGCAAGTGTCTTATCAGTTGGATTTTTACCCAATGGAAAAATCAGAGAGAGCCTCCTATTTACAACTGTTTAAAGACTGTGGCTGGGAGCATATTACAGACTTTAATAGTTTTTCCTATTTTAGAAAAGCACATTCTGAAATTGAATCGAATGCAGAATTTGAAATCTATAATGACGCTGCTGGGAAGTTAGCTATGGTTAATCGCATTTTAAGACTGCGATTAGTACCTGTTTTACTTTTGCTAGCCATACATATACCATTCTTACTTAAGTTGCTCAATAAAAGTAATGCGTATGGTCTATGGAGTTTACTTGCGGTCGGGCTAGATATTTTCTTGTCTTTAATCCTTTTGTTAATAGTTGCCTATATTAGCTGGAAGTTATGGCATAAAAAGAAGGAATTATCAGATTTATGATAGGGTAGGTATGCTCAAAATTGGAGGGGAAGTCATGATAAATAAAAAGCAATTTCGGATTTTCACCATTGTTGATTTGGACAAGGAAGAAGAATATTTTCATGAGATGCACTTGAAAGGTTGGAGGTATAGAACGAGTCGTTTTGGTTTGTTCTATTTTGACCAATGTCAACCAGACGATGTCATCTACTGTATCTATGATTCTAGATTTCTTAAAAAATATAAGCATGAACTGCAAGATTTTAGAAATAGAGGTTGGGAATTGATAGAAACAGGTTTTTGTTTAATTCTTCGTAAACCAGCTTTTGATACACTTTCAGAGGATCAAGTCTATATGAGTAAGGGGCTCAGATGGGAAGTTATGCGATATAGACTTCGTTCCTGTACAGCTACTTTCTTAGGTGGTCTTGTTGTTTGTATGAGTTTGTTTAGAGAAGAACTGTCGCAATCTTTCTTTGTCATTTTTGCTCTATATGCCTTTATGATTTCTTATCTAATCTATGGTTATTTCAGACTAAAAAGTAAATACCTAGTAGATGGAAGGTAGGGTTCTAGGTCTTCAGGCTGATTTTTAGCACTCTTGGCAAAAGAGTGCTAATTTTTTGAGTTTTTGTCTTGACATTCTCTTTTAAGGGTGTATAATAGAATCATAAGTTAGCACTTGAGTGTATCGAGTGCTAATCGATCAGACAGAGAGGAGTGATGAGATGGTTACAGAGCGTCAGCAGGATATTTTAAATCTGATTATTGACATCTTTACCAAAACGCACGAACCTGTAGGATCTAAAGCCTTGCAAGAGTCTATTAACTCTAGCAGCGCAACCATTCGTAATGAAATGGCGGCTCTAGAAAAGCAAGGTTTGCTTGAGAAGGCTCATACTTCAAGTGGTCGGATGCCAAGTGTTGCTGGTTTTCAGTACTATGTGAAACACTCACTGGATTTTGACCGACTGGCTGAAAATGAGGTATATGAGATTGTCAAAGCCTTTGATCAGGAATTCTTCAAATTGGAGGATATTCTGCAAGAGGCTGCTAATCTACTGACAGACCTGAGTGGCTGTACGGTAGTAGCACTGGATGTTGAGCCCAGCAGGCAACGTCTGACAGCCTTTGATATCGTTGTTTTGGGGCAACATACGGCCTTGGCGGTATTCACCCTAGACGAGTCTCGAACGGTTACCAGTCAGTTTCTGATTCCAAGGAACTTTTTGCAGGAGGATTTGCTGAAACTGAAGAGCATCATTCAGGAACGTTTCCTCGGCCACACCGTTCTAGATATTCACTACAAGATTCGGACGGAGATTCCGCAGATTATCCAGCGTTACTTTACAACAACGGACAATGTCATCGATCTCTTTGAACATATCTTTAAGGAAATGTTCAACGAAAACATTGTGGTGGCGGGCAAGGTTAATCTCTTGAATTTTGCCAATCTGGCAGCCTATCAGTTCTTTGACCAACCGCAAAAGGTGACTCTGGAGATTCGTGAGGGGCTGCATGAAGATCAGATGCAAAACGTTCGTGTTGCAGACAGTCAAGAGTCCTGTCTAGCTGACCTAGCGGTGATTAGTAGCAAGTTCCTCATTCCTTATCGGGGAGTTGGAATTCTAGCCATTATCGGTCCAGTCAATCTGGATTACCAACAGCTAATCAACCAAGTCAATGTGGTCAATCGTGTTTTGACCATGAAGTTGACAGATTTTTACCGCTACCTCAGCAGTAATCATTACGAAGTACATTAAGATTGAAATCATTAAAGGAGGCGAAAATGGCCCAAGATATAAAAAATGAAGAAGTAGAAGAAGTCCAAGAAGAGGAAGTTGTGGAAACAGCTGAAGAAACAACTCCTGAAAAGTCTGAGTTGGACTTGGCAAATGAACGTGCAGATGAGTTCGAAAATAAATATCTTCGCGCTCATGCAGAAATGCAAAACATTCAGCGCCGTGCCAACGAAGAGCGCCAACTCTTGCAACGCTATCGCAGCCAAGATTTGGCGAAAGCAATCTTGCCATCACTCGACAACCTCGAACGTGCCCTTGCCGTCGAAGGGTTGACAGATGATGTGAAGAAGGGCTTGGAAATGGTGCAAGAAAGCTTGATTCACGCTTTGAAAGAAGAAGGAATCGAAGAAATCGCAGCTGACGGTGAATTTGACCATAACTACCATATGGCCATCCAAACTCTCCCAGCAGACGATGACCACCCAGCAGATACCATCGCCCAAGTCTTCCAAAAAGGCTACAAGCTCCATGACCGCATCCTACGCCCAGCCATGGTAGTGGTCTATAACTAGTTTAGAAAACTTGACAAAATTTGTCCGAAACGACAATAAACTATGAAGAAAGATAAAATATGTTTGGCTTTGCAATAGTGAGCGAAGCGGACCAAAGACGATACTCTTCGCCGTGGCGCTATTTGCGCAAACTTTGAGACCTTAGGCTCAAAGTTTAGTCAAAGAGATTGACGAAGTCAAGCTCTGACGGCGCCGCCACTTAAGAAGAGTATCAAAAAGAAAAATAGAATATAAAATTTAAGGAGAAAAACACATGTCTAAAATTATCGGTATTGACTTAGGTACAACAAACTCAGCAGTTGCAGTTCTTGAAGGAACTGAATCAAAAATCATCGCAAACCCAGAAGGTAACCGTACAACTCCATCTGTAGTCTCATTCAAAAACGGAGAAATCATCGTTGGGGATGCTGCAAAACGCCAAGCAGTTACAAATCCAGATACAGTCATCTCTATCAAATCTAAAATGGGAACTTCTGAAAAAGTTTCTGCTAACGGAAAAGAATACACTCCACAAGAAATCTCAGCTATGATTCTTCAATACTTGAAAGGTTATGCTGAAGACTACCTTGGCGAAAAAGTAACTAAAGCAGTCATCACAGTTCCTGCTTACTTCAACGACGCTCAACGTCAAGCAACAAAAGACGCTGGTAAAATCGCTGGTCTTGAAGTAGAACGTATCGTCAACGAACCAACTGCAGCCGCTCTTGCTTACGGTTTGGACAAGACTGATAAAGAAGAAAAAATCTTGGTATTCGACCTTGGTGGTGGTACATTCGACGTATCTATCCTTGAATTGGGTGACGGTGTCTTCGACGTATTGTCAACTGCAGGGGACAACAAACTTGGTGGTGACGACTTTGACCAAAAAATCATCGACCACTTGGTAGCAGAATTCAAGAAAGAAAACGGTATTGACTTATCTACTGACAAGATGGCAATGCAACGTTTGAAAGATGCGGCTGAAAAAGCGAAGAAAGACCTTTCTGGTGTGACTTCAACTCAAATCAGCTTGCCATTTATCACTGCAGGTGAGGCTGGACCTCTTCACTTGGAAATGACTTTGACTCGTGCGAAATTTGACGATTTGACTCGTGACCTTGTGGAACGTACAAAAGTTCCAGTTCGTCAAGCCCTTTCAGATGCAGGTTTGAGCTTGTCAGAAATCGACGAAGTTATCCTTGTTGGTGGTTCAACTCGTATCCCAGCCGTTGTAGAAGCTGTTAAAGCTGAAACTGGTAAAGAACCAAACAAATCAGTAAACCCTGACGAAGTAGTTGCTATGGGTGCTGCCATCCAAGGTGGTGTCATCACTGGTGATGTCAAAGACGTTGTCCTTCTTGATGTAACACCATTGTCACTTGGTATCGAAACAATGGGTGGTGTCTTCACAAAACTCATCGACCGTAACACAACAATTCCAACATCTAAATCACAAGTCTTCTCAACTGCTGCAGACAACCAACCAGCCGTTGATATCCATGTTCTTCAAGGTGAACGCCCAATGGCAGCAGATAACAAGACTCTTGGACGTTTCCAATTGACAGATATCCCAGCTGCACCTCGTGGAATTCCTCAAATCGAAGTAACATTTGATATCGACAAGAACGGTATCGTGTCTGTTAAGGCCAAAGACCTTGGAACTCAAAAAGAACAAACAATTGTGATCCAATCTAACTCAGGTTTGACTGACGAAGAAATTGACCGCATGATGAAAGATGCAGAAGCTAACGCTGAAGCAGATAAGAAACGTAAAGAAGAAGTTGACCTTCGTAACGAAGTAGACCAAGCGATCTTTGCGACTGAAAAGACAATCAAGGAAACTGAAGGCAAAGGATTCGACGCAGAACGTGACGCTGCCCAAGCTGCCCTTGATGACCTTAAGAAAGCGCAAGAAGACAACAACTTGGACGACATGAAAGCAAAACTTGAAGCATTGAACGAAAAAGCTCAAGGACTTGCTGTTAAACTCTACGAACAAGCCGCAGCAGCCCAACAAGCTCAAGCAGGAGCAGAAGACGCACAAGCAACAGGAAACGCAGGCGATGACGTCGTAGACGGAGAGTTTACGGAGAAATAAAATAGTCCAGTGGACTATTTTATCCCGAACTTGAAAATCGGGCGAGTATAAGAAGAAATCCAGAGGTTGCAACCCAGCCTCTGTTTTTCGATAAAAAGGGACGGAATCTCATTTGTTTGGATTTTGTCTCATCAATATGAAAGAAAGGAATTGAACCCGACCTAGATTGAGGATTCGTTCCGTAATATTAACAGAAAGGAACAAGGGTGTTCGAGTAACTGAACACGGGTTCCCAAATTTCTTACTCAATATAAAAGAAAGGAATTGAACCCGACCTAAATTCTCGGAAAAAAGATAAATCTGTCTAGGAGCATCGCTCCAGCGTCAGATTTCTTATTTTTCAGTCGAATTTTACGGTCTTGGTATCTTGTATGAACAATACTGAATTTTATGATCGTCTGGGGGTGTCAAAAAACGCTTCGGCAGACGAAATCAAAAAGGCTTATCGTAAGCTTTCGAAAAAATACCACCCAGATATCAACAAGGAGCCTGGTGCTGAGGAAAAGTACAAGGAAGTTCAGGAAGCCTATGAGACTTTGAGTGACGACCAAAAACGTGCTGCCTATGACCAATATGGTGCTGCTGGAGCCAACGGTGGTTTTGGTGGAGCTGGTGGTTTCGGCGGTTTCGATGGGGCAGGAGGCTTCGGTGGTTTTGAAGATATCTTCTCAAGTTTCTTCGGCGGAGGCGGTGCTTCACGCAATCCAAATGCTCCTCGTCAGGGGGATGACCTCCAATACCGTGTGAATTTGACCTTTGAAGAAGCTATTTTTGGAGCTGAAAAAGAGGTTAAGTACAATCGTGAAGCAAGCTGTAGTACATGTAATGGCTCAGGTGCTAAGCCAGGAACAAGTCCAGTCACTTGTGGACGCTGTCATGGTGCTGGTGTCATTAACGTCGATACGCAGACTCCTCTTGGTATGATGCGTCGTCAAGTAACCTGTGATGTCTGTCACGGTCGCGGAAAAGAAATCAAAGATCCATGTACCACTTGTCACGGAACAGGTCATGAAAAACAAGCTCATAGCGTACATGTGAAAATCCCTGCTGGTGTGGAAACCGGTCAACAAATTCGCCTAGCGGGTCAAGGTGAAGCTGGATTTAACGGTGGACCTTACGGTGACTTGTATGTAGTGGTTTCTGTGGAAGCCAGCGACAAGTTTGAACGTGAAGGAACGACTATCTTCTACAATCTCAACCTCAACTTTGTCCAAGCAGCTCTTGGTGATACAGTTGATATCCCAACGGTTCACGGTGATGTTGAATTGGTTATCCCAGAGGGAACTCAGACTGGTAAGAAATTCCGTCTACGTGGCAAGGGAGCTCCGAGCCTTCGTGGTGGTGCAGTTGGTGACCAATACGTTACCGTTAATGTCGTAACACCGACAGGCTTGAACGACCGCCAAAAAGCAGCCTTGAAGGAATTCGCAGCTGCTGGTGATTTAAAAGTCAATCCAAAGAAAAAAGGCTTTTTTGACCATATTAAAGATGCCTTTGAAGGAGAATAATACTCTTCGAAAATCTCTTCAAACCGTGTCAACGTCGTCTTGCCGTATATATGTGACTGACTTTGTCAGTCTTATCTACAACCTCAAAACAGTGTTTGAGCAAGCTGCGGCTAGTTTCTTAGTTTGCTCTTTGATTTTCATTGAGTATAAATCAAATACTTTCCCAGACTTTCCGCCGCAATGAAAACACCTGAAACCGTTTGATTTCAGGTGTTCGGAAACTTTGAGACCTAGGCTCAAAGTTTAGGTATGGAACTTCGAAGAAGGTCGCTACCGTCCGTCATTACTTAAGGAAAGTCTTAAAAAATCTATAAACTAAAAAGAGCCAATTGGCTCTTTTTACTTATCTTCCATTTCCTGTGTTTCTTTGATGACAGCTAGTCTGGTCTGGATATCCTTTTCCAAGACCTTAAACTTGTAAGTCAGGTCTTCTTGATATTCCTTGATGAGTTCTTTTTGTTGGTCGATGATTTGCAGGCTATTTTGGATAATATCCACATCGTCCTTGATAGCTTGAACGCGGTCAGTAGTGTTCAAGACTTCATCTGTGATGGCTTGGCGATTTTTTGTGACCAAATAACTGCCGGCTGCAGCTCCTGCAAATAGCAGTAGATTAGATAATTTCATGGCAACTCCTTAGGCGTTTTTGATGGTTTCAGCGACTTGAGCGAGTTTGTCAAAGTCTGGTTCGTGGGCGATAAAATCAATCTTGAGGTCATCGTCTGCATTGTAGCGAGGCACGAGGTGAACGTGTGTATGAAAGACTGTTTGACCTGCGATTTCTTCACAGTTGGTAATGATATTCATACCAGTAGCCTTGGTAGCTTTCATGACTTTTTGAGCTACTTTTGGTACTTGGGCAAAGAGTTGGCTGGCGCTAGTAGAATCCATTTCTAAAAGATTGCGATAGTGCTCTTTTGGTACGACCAAGGTGTGTCCAGGCGTTACTTGAGAGATATCAAGAAAGGCAAGAACCTGCTCATCTTCGTATACTTTTGAAGCAGGAATTTCCCCTGCAATGATTTTACAAAAAATGCAATCTGACATAAAATCTACCTCTACTGTATTGAATTTTGATATAATATAGCTACATTATACCAGATTTGGAGAAAATATGTTAGAAATAAAAAACCTGACAGGTGGCTATGTCCATGTCCCTGTCTTGAAAGATGTGTCCTTTACTGTTGAAAGTGGGCAGTTGGTTGGTTTGATTGGTCTCAATGGTGCTGGTAAATCGACGACAATCAATGAGATTATTGGTCTGTTGACACCTTATAGCGGTTCTATCAATATCAATGGCTTGACCCTGCAAGAAGATGCAACGAGCTACCGCAAGCAAATTGGCTACATTCCTGAGACACCTAGCCTGTATGAGGAATTGACCCTCAGAGAGCATATCGAAACGGTTGCCATGGCTTATGGTATTGAGCAGAAAGTGGCTTTTGATCGAGTAGAGCCTTTGTTAAAAATGTTCCGTCTGGACCAGAAATTAGACTGGTTCCCTGTTCATTTTTCAAAAGGGATGAAGCAAAAGGTCATGATTATCTGTGCTTTTGTGGTGGATCCAAGTCTTTTCATCGTGGATGAGCCTTTCCTTGGTCTTGATCCGCTGGCTATTGCCGACTTGATTCAGCTTTTGGAAGTGGAAAAGCAAAAAGGCAAGTCTATTCTCATGAGTACTCACGTGCTGGATTCGGCGGAGAAGATGTGTGATGCTTTTGTCATTCTTCACAAGGGAGAGGTGCGTGCTAAGGGAAATCTCCTGCAACTGCGCGAAGCCTTTGATATGCCTGAGGCTAGTTTGAATGATATTTACTTGGCTCTGACCAAAGAGGAGGAGCTATGAAAGACTTGTTTTTAAAGAGAAAGCAGGCTTTTCGTAAGGAGTGTGTCGGTTATCTGCGCTATGTTCTTAATGACCACTTTGTCTTGTTCCTGCTTGTCCTGCTGGGCTTTCTAGCCTACCAGTACAGTCAACTCTTGCAAGATTTTCCTGAAAATCATTGGCCTATCCTTTTATTTGTAGGAATTACGTCTGTTTTACTTTTGCTTTGGGGAGGAATTGCCACCTATATGGAGGCTCCAGACAAGCTCTTTCTCTTAGTCGGAGAAGAGGAAATCAAACTCCATCTCAAGCGTCAAACTGGCGTTTCCCTAGTCTTTTGGCTCTTTGTCCAGACCCTTTTCTTGCTGTTATTTGCGCCTTTATTTTTAGCAATGGGCTATGGCTTGCCTGTTTTTCTGGTCTATGTGCTTTTATTGGGAGTAGGTAAATATTTCCTCTTTCGTCAAAAGGCCAGCAAATTTTTCACTGAAACTGGACTGGACTGGGACTATGTCATTTCCCAAGAAAGCAAGCGTAAGCAAGTCTTGCTTCGTTTCTTTGCCCTCTTTACGCAGGTCAAGGGAATTTCAAACAGCATTAAGCGTCGTGCCTATCTGGACTTTATCCTAAAGGTTGTTCAGAAGGTGCCTGGGAAGATTTGGCAAAATCTCTATCTGCGTTCTTATCTGCGAAATGGAGACCTCTTTGCCCTCAGTCTCCGTCTGCTCCTACTTTCCTTGCTGGCGCAGGTCTTTATCGAGCAAGCTTGGATTGCGACAGCAGTGGTGGTTCTCTTTAACTACCTCTTGCTCTTCCAGTTGCTGGCCCTCTATCATGCCTTTGACTACCAGTATTTGACCCAACTCTTTCCACTGGACAAGGGGCAAAAGGAAAAAGGCTTGCAGGCGGTAGTCCGAGGATTGACCAGTTTGGTCTTAGTAGTGGAATTAGTTGTTGGGTTGATTACCTTCCAAGAAAAACTAGCCCTTCTAGCCTTACTGGGAGCTGGTTTGGTTTTACTAGTCTTGTACCTACCTTATCAGGTCAAACGTCAGATGCAGGACTAACATTGTCTATATGACACTAAAAAAGAAGTTGAGTTCAGTTTGTCTCAGCTTCTTTTATTTTCTACAAGAGAATGGTTGGACCGTAGAGACTTAACTTGGTCTTGACTTGGTCAAAGTGGAAGCGGTCATAGGCCCGCCAAGCGGCGCGAGTAGGAGCATCTGGATCAAGAGCGCTGAGTCCCATGAGAAGACTGGAAGTCTGGTAAAATTTTTCCAGTTCAATCAAGACTCGATTGTCCACTGTCTCAGTCTTGGCTAGAAAACCAAGAATAGAGTCTAATTGTTCCTGAAAGCGGACGTCGTCAGCGGTTGCCTGTTTGCATGCTTGATAGGCTTTGTTTAAGTCAGTAATCAAAGTCTGAGCTCTTTTGATGGGGTCTGTGTCTGTCATGAAAATTCCTCCTTTAATCTGGGTGCCAGTCTTGGTTCTAGCAACTGTGTTTTGATACTGTTAGTCTACCATTTTTAGAGTTTTTTTCAGCCTCAAATCTTTAATTGTACTTGAAATTTCCTGAATGGTACTGTTAAGATTTTATGATAAAATAGTTGTAAGCTCATCATGATGTTGTAGAAAAATAATCCTTTTAGGAGTTTTCAAAGACTGTTTAGGATTTGGTGGGCTTGTGTTAGATTTTTTCTGTTATTCTCTTCTTAGGAGGAGAATCCAATGAAACATATGATTATTCAGACACAGAAGACAGCCTATAAAGTAAAAGTAGACGATATCTACTATATCCAAGCACATCCAACTAAAGCCCATACTGTACAGATTGTTACAGAAGAGGCTAGTTTTAATATGGTTCAAAATTTAAGTAATCTTGAGAACCAATATGGGGAAACCTTGATGAGATGTCATCGAAATTGTTTGGTCAATCTTGATAAAGTAAAATCGATTGATTTTCAAGAAAGAATCCTTTTTCTTGGAGAAGAAGGTCAATACGCTGTCAAGTATGCCAGACGTCGCTATAGAGAAATTCGTCAAAAATGGTTGAAAGAAGGAGAGTAAGAAGATGAGAATATTTGTTTTAGAAGATGATTTTTCCCAACAAGCTAGAATTGAAACGACGATTGAGAAACTTTTGAAAGAACATCATATCACTCCCAGCTCTTTTGAGGTCTTTGGCAAGCCAGACCAACTGCTGGAAGAGGTGCATGAGAAGGGCGCCCATCAGCTATTCTTTTTGGATATTGAGATTCGAAATGAGGAGATGAAAGGGCTAGAAGTGGCTAGAAAGATTCGGGATCGGGATCCGTATGCCCTAATCGTCTTTGTGACGACTCACTCGGAGTTTATGCCCCTGTCCTTTCGCTACCAAGTGTCAGCTTTGGACTACATTGATAAGGCCCTTTCGGCAGAGGAATTTGAATCTCGTATCGAGACAGCCCTCCTCTATGCCAATAGTCAAGACAGTAAAAGTCTGGCGGAAGATTGTTTTTACTTTAAATCAAAATTTGCCCAATTCCAGTATCCTTTTAAAGAGGTTTACTATCTCGAAACGTCTTCTAAATCTCATCATGTCATTCTCTATACCGAGACGGACAGACTGGAATTTACAGCGAGTTTAGAGGAGATTCTCAAGCAGGAGCCTCGTCTCCTGCAGTGCCATCGCTCTTTTCTCATCAATCCTGCCAATGTGATACATTTGGATAAGAAAGAAAAACTCCTTTTCTTCCCCAATGGGAGAAGTTGCCTAATCGCGCGTTATAAGGTCAGGGAAGTGTCTGAGGCTATCAATAACTTACACTTAGTGAGGTGATGGAATGGAAATAGTTTGGAAAATAGTTTATACATTTTTGGTATCTGGATTGGAGTTGTTTATATTTTTTAAGGTAGATGGAATTGGTCTCACTTTTGAGAGGATTTTTAAGGCCTTTCTTTTTAAGATACTGTTGGCATTTGTTTTTGTAACAATTAACTATATAGTAGGAAATGATTACCTATCTTATTTTACGGAACCATTGTACGGTATCGGCTTATCTTTCTTATTGTTTAGAGGGCTTCCTAAAAAACTCCTTATCTTTTATGGTCTCTTTCCAATGATATTGGTAAATCTCTTTTATAGAGGTTTTTCCTATTTTTTGCTTCCGTTTTTAGAGCAAGGGCAACTATATAATGACTACTCATTTACTTGGTTATGTATAATAATTTTCAATTTCTTCATTTCTCTAGCCTTTTTGAGATGGTTAGACTATGATTTCACTAGCTTGAGAAAGGAGATTCTAGATAAAGGTTTTCAAAAGTCCCTGACTAAGATTAACTGGATAATGGGGGCTTACTATCTAGTGATGCAAAGTCTGTCTTATTTTGAATATGTACAAGGTATTCAATCAACGACTGTTCGCCATCTGATTCTAGTGTTTTACTTGCTCTTTTTTATGGGTGTTATCAAGAAGCTGGATACCTATTTGAAGGAAAAACTTCAGGAAAAACTGAACCAAGAGCAGATCTTGCGCTATAGAGATATGGAACGCTATAGTCGGCATATAGAGGAGCTTTATAAGGAAGTGCGGAGCTTTCGACATGACTACACCAACCTCTTAACCAGTTTACGTCTGGGTATTGAAGAGGAGAATATGGAGCAGATAAAAGAGATTTACGACTCTGTTTTAAAGGATTCTAGTCAGAAATTGCAGGACAATAAATATGACCTGGGCAGATTGGTGAATATTCGTGACCGTGCCCTCAAAAGTCTCCTCGCGGGGAAATTTCTAAAAGCCATAGATAAGAAGATTATCTTTAATGTCGAAGTTCCTGAGGAGATTCAGGTAGAGGAGATGAGCCTGCTTGATTTTCTGACTATTGTGTCTATCCTTTGTGACAACGCTATTGAAGCTAGTATAGAGGCTAGTCAACCTCATGTTTCAATCGCTTTTTTTAAAAATGGAGAACAGGAGACCTTTATCATTGAAAACTCCATCAAAGAAGAGAGCATAGATATTTCTGAAATCTTCTCCTTTGGAGCAAGTTCTAAAGGGGAGGAGAGAGGAGTCGGTCTCTATACCGTTATGAAAATTGTGGAAAGTCATCCCAATACCAGTCTAAATACCACCTGTCAAGATCAAGTCTTTCGTCAGGTGCTTACTATGATACATACAGAATGATGAAAAAATAAGACCGAGAGTGCTTTCTCTTGGTCTTGTTTTTTTATAGTTGTATTGGTTGATGAAGTCCTTGTGTGATGTGAAGAGGATATATACGAATGTTATATAAAAGTTCTTCCCACAATCCTCCACCTGTAATTTGGTTGAGTTCGGTAGTTGTTAGTTCTTGAAATGAAGTTAGGTTTTGATTCTTATCCATGTTACAATTCTCCTTTTTGATAAGATAATAAATAGTTATAGAGTGTTATCTGAAAATTAATCAGAATGGGTTAAAATTTTATCTTTGAAATAATCAAAATATGTTTTCTTTGCAGTTACACTAGTGACGCGACCTTGTAAGCCATATTGGATGAGTTTACTATCCTCATTAGATAGTTTTGCAAGAGCGGTTAGTTTAAAGAGATTTCCTTGCTCTGTTCTGGTAGGAGTTTGATCAATTGTCTGAAGTTGGCCGATGATGGTAATGCCGTGATTTCCAATCTTCTCCAGTTTTAATCTTACAGTTTGTCCTTTATCTAGTAGAGGTAGATAGTCAGAAGATACGTAGTAAGTGATTAGTACTTCTCTTGTATCTGTGATGACAGGGAATATTTGAGCAATTTCTGTACCAGTTGGAATTCTATTTTTACCTTCAAATTCGCTGTTCAGATGAACGATACCTTTACTTGGAGCGGTTAAGGTATTGTTTTCTAAGCGCTGTGTCGCTTGATCTAGTTGTACTTTTAATTCTGTTAATTGATTTTCCACGGTTAGTTGTTGCTGAGAAGCTGTCTGTAAAAATTGAGTACGAAGTACTTCAATTTTGGTCGCTAAACTATTGTCATAAGTTGCTACACTTCCGATACCAGCTTGCTGAATTTTGAGGCTTGCGATAGATGATTCCAGACCTGCAATACTTTGATTAATTTGAGATAAAAATGGCTCTTCTGCAGTTCCTTGTGTTTGTCCTTGTGAGGCTACAAGATAACGATTCAAAATTGACTGGTGCGGATTGTCAGTTGGTAAGCGTGCTCTGTTATTTATGATAGCATCTCTCAGCTCTTGATATTCTCCAATTTGTTGTTGAACTTTTGTAATTTCTTGTTCGATGGCTGATGAACTGCTATTGGCAAGATTGGCTTGATTTGAAACTTCAGTGTTAGTCTTTGAGATACCTAACTCAATATCATGAGCTTGTTTAGTAAAATTCATAAAGGTATTATGGTAGCCAAACTCATCCTCATCAGAAAAAAGATCAGTAGCTTTTTCTAAGCTTTGTTTCAAAATTCCAAGTCCTTCTTTTTGCTTCTCAAGTCTTTGTAATTGAGTTTCTAAGGCAGTTTTCTGACTTTCTTCCATTGTTTCAGAGTATTTGATGAGTAACTCACCTTTTTCAACTACTTGATTTGCCACTAAATGATTAGCAAGGATAGGATTATCACTTGTTGACTGAATGGATGCAATGACACTTGTAGGGGTGATTTCCCCTTGGGAAGTAACAGTAATTTCTTTTGTGGCAACAAGGGAGAAAATCAAGATGAAAGTAAATAGTAATGAAAGAGGTATAATTAATACTGTCGCATAGTTATGGTAACGTCTCTGATAAAACTCGACGCTTCTAAAAAGATTAGGATTCATGACATTCTCCTTATTTATTGAATAGATGATGGTAGAAGCCTTGCGCCTGCATTAACTCTTGGTGACTACCAACTTCAATGATTTTCCCCTGGTCAAGAACAATGACACGGTTAGTTCGTTCGGCTATACTGAGACGATGGGCTACAAAGAGAATGGTTTTATTAGTTAGAGACATAAGATTATCTATAACTTTTTTCTCAGTCAAGACATCAAGACCGCTAGTAGCTTCATCTAGTATTAGAACAGGAGCTTTAGTTAAAAGAGCACGAGCGAGGGCTATTCGTTGCTTTTGTCCTCCTGATAGACCAGCTCCATCAGAGAGCTGAGTTTGATAGCCCATAGGCATTCTTTCAATGTCTTGACGGATTTCAGCTAATTCACAAGCTCTTAGAATATCTTCTTGGCTAATCATATGATTACCACCCAAGGTTAAATTTTCCAATATAGATCCATTAAAGATATAGGCTTGTTGAGGTAGGTAATTAATATGACTGCGCAAGACTTTTTTATCAATGTTTTTAATATCCTGATGATTGATGGAAATATGTCCTTTGTAGGGTTCAAAGAAATTGACAATCATTTTGGCTAAAGTTGTTTTACCAGAACCACTGACTCCAACTAGGCTAACCTTATCTCCTTGTTTAATCGTGAGATTAATATCTGTTAAGGTATCTCGTCCAAAACCATACTTATAAGAAAGGTCATCAAATTCAATATCGCCCATCAAAAAATGTGAATGAACAGGGTTTTCTTGAACTTTAAATTCAGATTCGACTAGATAGACTTCGTTCAAACGGTTATTAGCGACCTTCGCAGATTGGAGTTTGGTTTGGAGGTTGATAATATTTTCCATAGGAGTTGTAAAGTAAGAAAGAAGTGTGTTAAAAGTAATCAGTTGACCGATAGAAATCTTATTAGACATGACTAATTGAGCGCCAAACCATAGGATAAGGATATTCAGAACTAATTTTGTTCCCTGTTTTAAACTCGTTTGTAAAATAGAATACTTACTGAGCTTAAAGGATTTTTCCAAATAATCTACAAATTCACTGTCTATATTTTGATAGCGATTTTCTTCACTCGTGAGCGACTTTATAGTTTCAATCCCGTTGATATCTTCTATAATGGCAGAGCTAACCATAGAATTACTTTGCATGACATCATGGTTCATTTTTTCGAAAGGCTTCATAAAAGAAAAGATGATGAACATGTATATAGGAATGGAAATAAGAGAAAGAAGGAAGAGATTAGGGTTTTGTGCCAGTAAGACGCCTCCTACAAGAATCAGAATAGAAACATCCAGAAAAAGAGAAAGAATGGTAGAAGCCAAGGCATCTATAATAGAGTTAGCATCTGTGAACCGTGAAATGATTTCTCCTGTACGACGTGTCGCAAAGAAAGACATAGGAAGTTCAAAAATATGGCGAATATAGGATAAAATCACATCAATACTTAATCTCTGACTCAGAACAGTTAGGAGATAATCTCTGGAGAAGCCCATGACTTGTTGGAGGATATAGGTAATAACCAGACCAACTGAGATGATTCCTAAAGTTGATTTCATCTGATTTGGAATGTATTCATCCAAGATTCCTTGGAGATAATAAGAACCACCGATATTGATAATAGTGACCAATAAGCTTGAGAGAACAATGTAAGCAATGAGAGATTTTTGTTTGAAAATCAGAGGAAGGAAGCTTAGTAGACCATTCTTTTTATCTTTATGGGGTTGATAGCTGGGTTTGGGAGCTAGAAAAATAGCTACTCCAGTCCATTCAGAGAAAAAGCGTTCTTTTGACATTTTGGTGATTTTTACAGAAGGGTCAGGATCACCAATAACCAGATAGTCTTTCTTTGTTTGATAGACAACATAGTAATGTTGGAGTTTTCCTTCTTTGTTAACGTGAACGATAAATGGATAAGGGACATCACTCATATCAAAGAGCGTTTTATCTGCTTGAACAGGTCTTGTTTCAAATCCCATTTCATTTGCGGCTTTTACAATGCCAAGAGCAGTCGTCCCTTCTTTATTGGTCTTTGCAAGTTCTCTCAAGTGAGCTAGAGAAAAATCTGAACCATAGAATTTAGCAATCGAGGCTAAGGCAGCGACACCACAGTCTCTCGCATCTATTTGAGGAACAAATGTACGTTTATAAGAAGTCATTGGCAAGTCCTTTCATATAGTAGATAGATATATTATGCCATAATAATAAGTTCATATTTTATAAAATCTTGAATAGTCATTGAAATTTCCTGAATGGTAAAAAAGTGATTAGAAACTGTCTTTTTTTAAAAAATTTAGAGGTGATTTCAAATAAAAAAGCTAATTCAAGGCGTTTCGATGACAATTCAAGATTTAGATAAGAAAATTTTAAAAACAGTGCTATACTTAAACTGTCAAGGTTGCAACAGGACAAAAATTAAAAATAAAAAAGGAGTATTTGTCATGGATACAAAAATGATGTCACAATTTTCTGTTATGGATAATGAAATGCTTGCTTGCGTTGAAGGTGGAGATATTGATTGGGGAAGAACAATTGCTTGTGGAGCAGGGATTGCGTATGGCGCACTTGATGGGTATGCAACAACTTATGGTTCGACATTTCTATTGGGACCATATGCTATAGGAACAGGAGCAATTGGTGCTGTACTAGGTGGGATTGGTGGTGCACTTACCTGTTAGCAAATGAAAGGAGATAGTAATGAAAAAAATCTTTGCAACAAAACACAATGTTTTCTTAGTGAGGTTGTTGTTCGGACAGATACCTTTGGTTGTTTCTACTTATCTATTTCTATCTCGTCAGTTTTTAAATTTTTCCGTAGTTTTCCAATTTCTTTTAGTAGTTATTAACTTGGCTTCTATTTTGGCTACTGTTTATCTCACTAGGGAAATGAGGATAAGAGAGTTTGAAGATGATGATTTGGTTAGTCCTAGAACCAATCAACTCATGTTCGTCGGCTTGACAGGTTTTATGTCTATCATTTGTTTGTATAGAGGTATTACAGCAGGAGAATCTTACCAACAAATAATCGCTTATATTGGCGCTATTCTCTGCTTGGTTGTCATGTTTTTACTCATTTGGGGCTTGAAGTATTATAAAAAGTAGAGCTTGATGAAGTATAAAGGGGTAAGTGTTTTTGAAATACTTACCCTTTTATAATGAATTTTTTGCAATTCAAGATGTTTCGATGACCATTTAAGATTTATATGAATTTGTAATCTTAAATAAGGTAAGATAAAGATAACAAATGTAAAGGAGTATTCTTATGAAGAAACAAAAGATAAAATCGCTATTACTTGTACCATTTGTATTTGCATCTATTACTACGGGTGTTGTATATGCAGAAGAACATCCTACTACTTCATCTATCCAGGCGAATGATAGTTCTGTTGTGGCACCAGATTTGCCATCGGCTAAGGAAAAGGTGGAGCATAAACCTTCTGTTGTAACCCCAGAAGAGTATGAGAAGAATGTTACGGACTTTAAAAAGATAGATATTGAAGCCGTTCGTCAATCTTTTACGGAGGATCAGTTGGAACATACTATTTATTTTGGTAGAAAAACTTGCTCTCATTGTCGTCAATTTTCTCCTGAATTGAAAGAATTTAATAACTTGATTGAAAAGAAGTTAGAGTATTATGATTTGGATGGTAAGGATTTTGATGGGGAAGCGAGAGAGTTTCTATTTAAAAAAGTCGGTATTCCAGGAACACCAACAATTTTGTATTTAAAAAATGGACATCCGATATCTGGATGGGTTGGTGACGGAGCAACTGCACAGCAGGTGTATGATTATATGTACTCGAGAAACTCACCTAAGCAAACGGAGACAGTGAAATCTTCTGAGGAAACAGTAACTGAAAGTGTCCGTGATGAGAAAACCAGAAATGACAGCATGAGTATTAGTGATAAAGTTGTAAGCGACAGCAAAGGTATGAGTGATGAAAAAAGAACCGAAATGAAAATATCCAATGATAATCCCAATTCTAATAGCGAAAATAGTGGGAAAGTGGAGAGTATAAACTCAACTTCTAAAGCTAAAACTACTCAATCTGGCAATTTAGCAATGTTCGACAATAAGAATCAATTGGAAACCCCCAAACCTATTTTTGATGTTGCTCAAGAAAATAAAATTTCTTTAACTGATGTTAAGGATGCTGATTATGTAAGCGAATCTATTACTTCGAATGAAAAATTATTACCGAAAACAGGAGAGACAGAAAGTTACCAACTGCTTCGGCTGGCTGTCGCGTTTTTTATGGCTTCTATAATGATTAAAGTGAAACAAAAAATTTATAAATAAAAATAGATGGTAAACAGGTAAAATGATACTATTTGTTTGTAATAACATATGGCTAGAATTTACCTATAGGCAAGAGTGAGAAGATAGGTGTATTTAGTTTATATATAAAAGATTATAATTGTATATGAACTGAATGATAAAAGGGTAAGTATTTCCGAAATGCTTTCTTTTTCGATTATTTTAACGCCTCAAGATGTTTTGATGACTATTTATGATTTGGATGGAAAATTTCAAAGAATAGTAGTATACTAACATTGTTAAGATTGTATCCGAAAGTGGAATACCAACTCTTATAGAGGAGAAAACTAACCACTTTTAGAGAATTAAATAGTAGTTGATGTATAGGTAAAAAAGCATGGTAAATAGTTAGTATTAATGGTAAATAGTTAGTATTAGCGGAAGTAGAAACAAGAAAAATACGAACGGAAAAATACAATGAAAAAGAGTAGAAAAATTAAAAGAGCAGTGCATAGCATTGCGAACGGGGGAGCATATTTTTTAATCGTTGCACTCCTAATTAATGTGGTTC
Organism: Streptococcus sp. CL6.35; assembly: GCF_049737915.1. GTDB lineage: Bacteria > Bacillota > Bacilli > Lactobacillales > Streptococcaceae > Streptococcus. The sequence continues at coordinate 113,450 of NZ_JBKOTU010000006.1, forward strand.
TTGTCTATTTTTCAGAAGATTTTGACCCAAGGTGGGCAAAAGTTGTACAAATAGTTGGAACACCGTTTTCTTTAGGTTTAGGTTTTTTCATTTATGGTGAAGGCGTAAAAGCACTAAACGAATATAAAAAAGAAGACGACGAGAAGGGGAAATAATAATTAAAAAAACTGAAACAGTACTAAAAAATGTAAAATAAAGGGGGAAAATGGCGAGTAAAAAGAAGTTACTTGGAGAAGAGTTTGGGAAGATGGTGTTGTCAAGGACGATAGCGACCTATGAAAAAGCAATCAACGCTGAAAAATAACATTTTCAGATGAAAAGATGGAGGAGCTAGACAACATACTATCTAATGGAATGGGGTTGCTTGATGGAGTACAAGCATACGGTATTCTAACAGGACGAAAATAAAAAAAGCATTCCTCGTGAATACAAAAACAATGTTTCAATTAGCAGAAGTTAACAGATAAAGTTTGTCTTTATCGAGCCTGACTTTTACCAGAGTATGTGAGGTATATTAAATGAATAAGAAATCCTTTTTTATCATCTGCTCTACGTTGATTATAGCATCGAATCTTCTCATGATTTCCGTGGTGAACAAGGGAGAAGAAACAGGGAGCAATCTGTTTGTGATTGCTATAGCCTGTGTTATGTTACCAGCCTTTTTATATGCAGTTGAAAATCAACTGACTTCATTGGTAAGAGTAGAATCAATACTCCTGATTCAGCTGACAGTTATATCCCTACTCCGTCTTATCAACAGAATAGGGAGGACGCCTGAAATCCTCAACATTATCATTACCCTTATCGCTTTGGCAAGTGGGACAGCTGCTATCCTTGTTGCAATCATGAGAATCTATGAGAACAGACGGAAGTAAGGGTGAATAGTTTTCGATTTTGTATTTTCACATTGTTAAGTTTCCATAGGGCAAGTATGTTTTTCATGCTTGCTTTTTTTATTTTTAACAATTCAAGATGTTTTGATGACCATTTATGATTTGGATGGAAAATTTTAAAAAATAGTAGTATACTAATCTTATTAAGGTTGTAATAGGACGAAAGTAAAAAGAGGTATTCCTCGTGAATGCAAAAACAATGTTACAATTGGCTATTATAGTTGCTTAAAGGCTTGAGCTTGTATGTAGAGGAGCTGTACTTGGAGGTAATTATGGATTTCAAAAGTTTTCTTATTGCTTTTGTTGTTGGTATGTTTGTTTCTTTTATTACTTCTTTAATTAGGAAAAAATTTTTAAAATCTCCAAAGAAGAATAAAGATAGATCTAATTAGATAAAAAGATTTTTTATCGCTAGTTTAATCTACAGGGGAGTTTCTTTAATATTGTTTCGCCTGTTAAAATGATATGTGATAGCAGGATAAAAAATCTACAAATTAAGTTGGTATCAATACGGTGTAAAGGGCAAGTATGTTTTTCATGCTTGCTTTTTAAATTTTTTACAATTCAAGATGTTTTGATGACCATTTATGATTTGAGTGATCCAAGGTCAAAATGAGTGCTATACTAGCAGTGTAAAGGTTGTAGCTAAACTAAGATAAAGCATACATTTAGGAGGAAATTTTATGAAGAAAAAAATACTGATTATTTTCGTTCTATATCTGATCATGTCTATCCTTCTTTATCCGCTTAGGGAGAGTATTTGGTATCATCTATTTTATACCATAGCCTATATGATTGCGGTTGTGATCTATTTTGCTTTAACTAAAAAGAAAGGAGCAAAGAAATGAAAACTTTTCTTGCTAAAAAACGGAACATCTTCCTTGCGAGATTGTTCCTAGGTCAGTTGCCCTTGCTTGTCTCTACTTATCTATTTCTATCACGTCAGTTTTTAAATTTTTCCTTGGTTTTCCAATTTCTTTTAGTGGTTATTAACTTGGCTTCCATTTTGGTCACTGTTTACCTCACTAGGGAAATGAGGATAAGAGAATTTGAAGATGATGATTTGGTTAGTCCTAGAACCAATCAACTTATGTTTATCGGTTTGACAGGCTTTATGTCTATTATTTGTTTGTATAGAGGGATCACAGCAGGAGAATTCTATCAACAATTAATCGCTTACATTGGTGCCATTCTCTGCTTGATCATCATGCTTCTGCTCATTTGGGGCTTGAAGTATTATAAAAAGTAGCTTGTTTTATATGGGACTAACCTATGGTCTGGCAAGGGGAGGTTATCATGTATAAACACTTATTTTTCCTAGATTCCAAAACCTTAGACTGGTTGACACCCTATATTCTAGTCTTGGCTTCTGACACCATTGCCTTTAACGTTTTTGTGCTAACCTTTGTGTCTGCGGTGGTCTTTAATTCCCTGAATCCCATGCTAGCTTTAATGGCTATCTTCTTAGGGGCTGGCTATGTGGTCGGATTTTGGTTGCTAAAATGGTTTGTTTTGGAAAGGCTAGAACTAAAGAATGACGTGTAGGAAGTCTGTTTGTTGAGGAGGATAGTTTTATGGCCATTTTCAATAAGTGTCATGCCTTATTTTTGGGATTTTTAGTATTTGCAATCCTTGGTGCAGCGGGATATTCCATCAATCAAGGAGATTATTTTCAACACCAGTACACATTCATTATTATAAAGAGTCTCTTGCTTTTCCTTAGTTTTGGCTATGCGAAATGGTTTGACATGATTTCTTTTGGGATGTTAAGCAGGAAACAACTCTTGCTGTTCATTGGAATTTTTCTTCTCACTGTGCTTGTAAGTATTAGCTATCATGCTTTTTTCTCAGTTGTTTCTGGTGCTTCGGATCAACACCTTGAGGAAGCTAGTAAAGGATTTTCGCTTTCTTTTATTGTTAGTGCTACAGTTTTGGCACCTATCCAGGAGGAACTCCTGTTTAGAGGACTTCTTCAGGGTGCGGTTTTTGACAATTCTTGGCTAGGACTTGTACTGACTTCCTCTCTCTTTTCTTTCATGCATGAACCTTATGATGTGCCTTCGTTTTTCTATTATCTACTTGGAGGCTTGTTGCTGGGCTTTGCTTATAAAAAGAGCCAAAACCTATGGGTTTCTACTCTAGTCCATATGTTTTACAACAGTTTGCCACTCCTATATTATTTATAAAAATTATGAAAAGGTAAGTAGGAGATTGTGCTTACCTTTTTCTTTCTATAATGATACCCAAGCCAATCTAGAGGCTTTTCTTTGAGAATCGGGTCTGGAGCGGTTGACGAATAGGCCAAAAACTAGTAGAATAGTAAGGAAACTTTATACGGAGGAAAGAAATGGATTTGGGTGATAATGAGCTAACACTGACTCCCATACCTGGGAAGAGTGGCAAGGCTTATATGGGTAGCTATCCTGATGGGAAGCGCATCTTTGTAAAAATGAACACCTCTCCAATCCTACCTGGTCTAGCTAGAGAACAAATTGCTCCACAATTATTATGGAGTCGCCGTTTGGCAGATGGGCGTGATATGTGTGCTCAAGAATGGTTGACAGGCAAGATATTGACCCCCTATGATATGAATCGTAAACAAATCGTCAATATTTTAACCCGTCTTCATCGCTCACGTCCTTTGATGACACAGTTGAGTCGTTTGGGCTATGCCATGGAAACACCTGTAGATTTACTGCAGTCTTGGCAGGAAACGGCTCCAGATGCTTTGCGTAAAAATCATTTTATCAGTGAAGTGATGGCTGATTTACGTCAGACTATTCCAGGATTTAGAGAGGACCATGCGACCATTGTCCATGGAGATGTACGACATAGTAATTGGATTGAGACAGACAGTGGCTTGATTTATTTAGTAGATTGGGATTCGGTTCGATTGACCGATCGCATGTTTGATGTGGCCCATATGCTCTGCCATTATATTCCAGAACATCAGTGGAAGGAATGGTTGACTTACTACGGTTACAAGTATAATCAAACGGTATTAAATAAATTGTATTGGTATGGTCAACTGTCTTATTTGAGCCAGATTTCCAAGTATTATATGAACCAAGATTTAGAAAATGTCAATCGGGAGATTCATGGCTTGCGTCACTTCCGAGACAAGTATGGAAAGAGAAGATGAGAGTTAGAAATCGTAAAGGGGCGACAGAATTACTAGAGGCAAATCCCCAGTATGTGGTCCTCAATCCCTTGGAAGCCAAGGGAAAATGGCGGGACTTGTTTGGCAATGATAATCCCATTCATGTGGAAGTTGGAAGTGGAAAGGGAGCCTTTGTTTCAGGTATGGCCAAGCAAAACTCTGACATCAACTATATCGGGATTGATATTCAAAAGTCTGTTTTGAGCTACGCTTTGGACAAGGTTCTTGAAGTTGGAGTGCCTAATATCAAGCTCTTGTGGGTAGATGGTTCTGACTTGACTGACTACTTTGAAGACGGTGAGATTGATCGTTTGTATCTGAACTTTTCAGATCCATGGCCGAAAAAACGCCATGAAAAGCGTCGTTTGACCTACAAGACCTTCTTGGATACCTTCAAACGTATCTTGCCTGAAAATGGAGAAATTCATTTCAAGACGGATAATCGTGGCTTGTTTGAGTACAGTTTAGTGAGCTTTTCTCAGTATGGCATGAAGCTCAATGGTGTCTGGCTTGATTTACATGCCAGTGATTTTGAAGGCAATGTCATGACAGAATATGAGCAAAAATTCTCCAACAAGGGTCAAGTTATCTACCGAGTTGAGGCAGAATTTTAAGAAATAGCCTGAAATCAGGCTGTATAAGTGCTTTTGCTTTACATAAGTAGTAAAAAGTGCTATACTAAGAGTAAGAATATGAAAAGTGAGGCGGGGAAATATCTTCGCCTCTTGCTTATGAGGAGGTGGACGCAATCGCAACAATCGTAGAATTAGTCAGAGAAGTTGTAGAACCTGTCATAGAAGCACCTTTCGAACTTGTGGATATCGAGTATGGAAAGATTGGCAGTGACATGATTCTCAGTATTTTTGTAGATAAACCTGAAGGAATTACCTTGAACGACACGGCAGACTTGACAGAAATTATCAGTCCTGTCCTAGACACCATCAAGCCAGATCCCTTCCCAGAACAATATTTCCTAGAAATCACCAGTCCAGGCTTGGAACGTCCTTTAAAAACCAAGGATGCCGTTGCTGGAGCGGTTGGGAAATACATCCATGTCGGGCTCTACCAAGCCATCGATAAGCAAAAGGTCTTTGAAGGAACCTTGTTGGCCTTCGAAGAGGACGAGTTGACCATGGAATATATGGACAAGACGCGTAAGAAAACTGTCCAAATTCCATACAGTTTAGTATCAAAAGCACGTTTAGCAGTTAAATTATAGAAAAAGAAAGGATAGCTTTTGAGGATTCAAAAGTGAAGAAAACATGAGTAAAGAAATGCTAGAGGCCTTCCGCATTTTGGAAGAAGACAAGGGAATCAAAAAAGAAGACATCATCGACGCAGTAGTAGAGTCGCTTCGTTCCGCTTATCGCAGACGCTATGGTCAATCAGACAGCGTAGCCATTGACTTCAACGAAAAAACAGGTGACTTTACAGTTTATACTGTCCGTGAAGTGGTTGATGAAGTATTTGATAGCCGTTTGGAAATCAGCTTGAAAGATGCTCTTGCCATTAATTCAGCCTATGAACTTGGTGACAAAATCAAGTTTGAAGAAGCACCTGCTGAGTTTGGTCGTGTAGCAGCTCAATCTGCCAAACAAACCATCATGGAAAAAATGCGCAAGCAAACACGTGCCATTACTTACAATACTTACAAAGAACATGAGCAAGAAATCATGTCTGGTACAGTAGAACGATTTGACAACCGCTTTATCTATGTCAACCTCGGCAGCATCGAAGCCCAATTGTCAAAACAAGACCAAATTCCTGGAGAAGTTTTTGCTTCTCATGATCGTATCGAAGTGTATGTCTACAAGGTTGAAGACAACCCTCGTGGTGTCAACGTCTTTGTTAGCCGTAGCCATCCAGAAATGATCAAACGCTTGATGGAGCAAGAAATTCCAGAAGTTTATGATGGAACTGTTGAAATCATGAGCGTGGCCCGTGAAGCTGGTGACCGTACTAAGGTTGCAGTTCGTAGTCATAATCAAAACGTAGACGCTATCGGTACAATCGTTGGACGTGGTGGAGCTAACATCAAGAAAATCACTAGCAAGTTCCACCCAGCTCGCTATGACGCTAAGAGTGACCGTATGGTGCCAATCGAAGAAAATATCGACGTTATCGAGTGGGTAGCAGATCCAGCTGAATTTATCTACAATGCCATCGCTCCTGCTGAAGTTGACCAAGTTATCTTTGATGAAAACGACAGCAAACGTGCCTTGGTGGTTGTTCCTGATAACAAGCTTTCTCTTGCTATCGGTCGTCGTGGACAAAACGTTCGCTTGGCAGCTCACTTGACTGGTTACCGTATCGATATCAAGTCTGCTAGCGAATTTGAAGCCATGGAAGAAGCTGGTTCGGTAGATTTGGAAGCAGAAAACGATACTGTAGAAGAATAAAAGTTGCTAGAGGAGGGAAAGATGAAAACGAGAAAAATCCCTTTGCGCAAGTCTGTTGTGTCCAATGAAGTGATTGATAAGCGTGATTTGCTCCGCATTGTCAAAAACAAGGAAGGACAAGTCTTTATCGATCCGACAGGCAAGGCCAATGGCCGCGGCGCTTATATCAAGCTAGACAATGCAGAAGCCCTAGAGGCGAAAAAGAAGAAGGTCTTTAACCGCAGCTTTAACATGGAAGTGGAAGAAAACTTTTATGACGAGTTGATCGCTTATGTGGATCACAAAGTGAAAAGAAGAGAGTTAGGACTTGAATAAGCAAAAGATAAGCAATCTCTTGGGACTTGCTCAGCGAGCAGGCCGGATCATATCGGGTGAAGAATTGGTGGTCAAGGCCATTCAAGACGGCAAGGCCAAGTTGGTCTTTCTAGCCCATGATGCTGGCCCCAATCTGACCAAGAAGATTCAAGATAAAAGTCAGTATTATCAAGTAGAAATTGTAACCGTGTTTTCAACACTGGAATTAAGCATAGCAGTCGGAAAATCGAGAAAGGTTTTGGCTGTAACAGATGCTGGATTTACAAAGAAAATGAGGTCTCTTATGGAATAGAAGAGGAGGACATGATTTGTCTAAGAAAAGATTGTACGAAATCGCAAAAGAACTTGGAAAAGAAAGTAAAGAAGTTGTAGCGCGTGCAAAAGAGTTGGGCTTGGATGTGAAAAGCCACTCATCAAGTGTGGAAGAAGCTGTCGCTGCAAAAATCGCTGCTAGCTTTAAGCCTGCTGCTCCGAAAACAGAAGCAAAACCTGTAGCACCAAAAGCAAGTGCAGAAAAGAAAACCGAAAAATCTGAGCCAGCTAAACCAGCTGTAGCCAAGGAAGAGGCAAAAGCGGCTGAGCCAGTTGCTCCTAAAACAGAAAAAGTAGCAGCTAAACCACAAAGCCGTAATTTCAAGGCTGAACGTGAAGCTCGTGCCAAAGAACAGGCAGAACGACGCAAGCAAAATAAGGGCAATAACCGTGACCAACAACAAAACGGCAACCGTCAGAAAAATGACGGCCGTAATGGCGGAAAACAAGGTCAAGGCAACCGCGACAATCGTCGCTTTAATGATCAAGCTAAAAAACAGCAAGGTCAGCAAAATCGTGGAAATGAGCGTCGTCAACAAGAGGACAAACGTCCACATCAAGCGGCTCCACGTGTTGACTTTAAAGCCCGTGCAGCAGCCCTAAAAGCAGAGCAAAATGCAGAGTACGCACGTTCAAGTGAGGAACGTTTCAAGCAGACTCAGGCTGCCAAAGAAGCCTTGGCCCAAGCTAACAAACGCAAGGAGCCAGAGGAAATCTTTGAAGAAGTGGCTAAGTTAGCTGAACAAGCGCAACAAGTTCAAGCAGTGGTTGAACCAGCTCCTGTAGCTAAAGAAGCGCCAGTGGATACACGTCGTAAAAAACAAGCTCGACCAGACAAAGAACGTGATGATTATGATCACGAAGAAGATGGTCCTAGAAAACAACAAAAGAATCGAAGTAGTCAAAATCAAGTGAGAAATCAAAGAAATAGTAACTGGAATAACAACAAAAAGAACAAAAAAGGCAATAACAAGAACAACCGTAATCAGACTCCAAAACCTGTTACAGAACGTAAATTCCATGAATTGCCAACAGAATTTGAGTATACAGATGGTATGACCGTTGCGGAAATCGCAAAACGTATCAAACGTGAACCAGCTGAAATCGTTAAGAAACTCTTTATGATGGGTGTCATGGCCACACAAAACCAATCCTTGGATGGGGAAACAATTGAACTCCTCATGGTGGATTATGGTATCGAAGCCAAACAAAAGGTTGAAGTGGATAATGCCGATATCGAACGTTTCTTTGTCGAAGATGGTTATCTTAATGAAGATGAGTTGGTTGAGCGTCCACCAGTTGTAACTATCATGGGACACGTTGACCACGGTAAAACAACTCTCCTAGATACCCTTCGTAACTCTCGTGTTGCGACAGGTGAAGCAGGTGGTATCACTCAGCATATTGGTGCCTACCAAATCGTGGAAAATGGCAAGAAGATTACCTTCCTTGATACACCAGGACACGCGGCCTTTACATCTATGCGTGCACGTGGTGCTTCTGTTACCGATATTACTATCTTGGTCGTAGCAGCAGATGACGGGGTTATGCCTCAGACTATCGAAGCCATTAACCACTCAAAAGCGGCCAACGTTCCAATCATCGTAGCCATTAACAAGATTGATAAACCAGGTGCCAACCCAGAACGCGTTATTGGTGAATTGGCAGAGCATGGAGTTATGTCAACTGCTTGGGGTGGAGATTCTGAATTTGTTGAAATTTCGGCTAAATTCAACCAAAACATCGAAGAATTGTTGGAAACAGTCCTTCTTGTGGCTGAAATCCAAGAACTTAAGGCAGACCCAACAGTTCGTGCGATTGGTACAGTTATCGAAGCTCGCTTGGATAAAGGAAAAGGTGCGGTAGCAACCCTTCTTGTTCAACAAGGTACCTTGAATGTTCAAGACCCAATCGTTGTCGGAAATACCTTCGGTCGTGTCCGTGCTATGACCAACGACCTTGGTCGTCGTGTTAAGGTAGCAGGTCCATCAACACCAGTTTCAATCACAGGTTTGAACGAAGCGCCAATGGCAGGTGACCACTTTGCTGTCTACGAAGATGAAAAATCTGCGCGTGCAGCTGGTGAAGAGCGTGCCAAACGTGCCCTCATGAAACAACGTCAAGCTACCCAACGTGTCAGCCTTGAAAACCTCTTTGATACCCTTAAAGCTGGTGAACTCAAGTCTGTTAACGTTATCATCAAGGCCGATGTACAAGGTTCTGTTGAAGCCCTTTCTGCCTCACTTCAAAAGATTGACGTGGAAGGTGTCAAAGTGACCATCGTCCACTCAGCGGTCGGTGCCATCAACGAATCAGACGTGACCCTTGCCGAAGCTTCAAATGCCTTTATCGTTGGTTTCAACGTACGTCCTACACCACAAGCTCGTCAACAAGCAGAAGCTGACGATGTGGAAATCCGTCTCCACAGCATTATCTACAAGGTTATCGAAGAGATGGAAGAAGCTATGAAAGGGATGCTTGATCCAGAATTCGAAGAAAAAGTTATCGGTGAAGCAGTTATTCGTGAAACCTTCAAGGTGTCTAAAGTGGGAACTATCGGTGGATTCATGGTTATCAACGGTAAGGTTACCCGTGACTCTAAAGTTCGTGTTATCCGTGACGGTGTCGTTATCTATGACGGCGAACTCGCAAGCTTGAAACACTACAAAGACGACGTCAAAGAAGTTACAAACGGCCGTGAAGGTGGATTGATGATTGATGGCTACAATGATATCAAGATGGATGATGTGATTGAGGCTTATGTCATGGAAGAAATCAAGAGATAAGATTTTTGCTCCTTTCTTAGGTGGGGAGGGACGCAAGCAAACCGATGGTTTCATTGCTTATTTTTGAGCCTAGGGTCTCAAAAATCCCCTGTGATGAGACTGATAAATCAGTTCCATCACTTTCACCACGGCGAAAGAAGCAGATGATTTCAAATTGAACTTCGTTTCAATTTGAAATGAAAATCAAGAAGTTTAAAAATAGCTAGGTCTGCTGGCCTAGCTTTTGGTTCAAAGTAGAGAAAGGAATATCATGGCAAATCATTTCCGTACGGACCGTGTGGGCATGGAAATCAAGCGTGAAGTCAATGAGATTTTGCAAAAGAAAGTCCGTGACCCGCGTGTCCAAGGCGTGACCATCACAGATGTTCAGATGCTGGGTGACTTGTCTGTTGCCAAGGTTTACTACACCATTTTGAGTAACCTTGCTTCAGATAACCAGAAAGCTCAAATCGGGCTTGAAAAAGCAACTGGCACCATCAAACGTGAACTTGGTCGCAATTTGAAATTGTACAAAATCCCAGATTTGACATTCGTCAAAGACGAATCCATCGAATATGGAAATAAGATTGACGAGATGCTACGCAATCTGGATAAGAACTAAGAAGAGGGGCAACCCTCTTTTTTGGTGGGGAAAAAGGCAATAAAGCATGCTGGCGGAATCTTTCTAGACTTAAACATTATTAAAAAGCTTTATTAAATTTAGCTTGTATGATAGTATAGGAATTAGAAAGAGTAAATTTCACAGAAATGGCCAGCAAGACTGGTATCGTCAATATTTTAAAGTGTAGTTAAAAGAGGGAAGAGAATATGGGACCTATCAAAGCTTTTGCTAAAATTTATGGGAATTACTTTTTGACCATGCAAGGTGTAAAAGTAATGAAAACGATAAAGAAAGATGATAATGTCGTTGTCGGTCTGGGGAAACTATTTATTGCAGACAAGTTAATGGATACGGCTCGGTGGCTCATCAAGCCAGAGGAGAGAGAATGAAATTTTTCTTGGGTCTTCTTGCCATTATTTTTATCAAACCGATTATTGGAATTGTGAAATTCCTATGGATGATCATCTCTTTTGCAGTCCAATTGCTGTTTTACAAGATATTATTTAAAATATTGGATTGGCTCTTTAAACTTATTTAGATGGTAATCAAAATCGCAGAGAACTAGCAGGAACTCTACTGCTAGTTTTTTAATCTCTTTCCTTGTGGTATAATAAAAGCAGTAAAATCATTTTAGAACATACAATGGAGGTCGTCATGGACAATATCATCGATGTGTCAATTCCTGTTGCAGAAGTGGTGGATAAGCATCCAGAAGTCTTGGAAATTCTAGTTGAGCTTGGTTTTAAACCTCTTGCCAATCCCTTGATGCGCAATACAGTTGGTCGTAAAGTTTCACTCAAACAGGGTTCTAAGCTTGAAGGAACTCCTATGGACAAGATTGTCCGCACGCTGGAAGCAAATGGCTACGAAGTGATTGGACTAGACTAATGGCAGATGAACGGATTCATGTCCTGCGGGATATTTTGTTAGAATTGCATAATGGTGCCTCTCCTGAGTCGGTCCAGGAGCGTTTTGATGCGACCTTTGCGGGTGTCTCAGCCATAGAGATTTCCCTCATGGAGCACGAGCTGATGAACTCAGACTCAGGTGTCACCTTTGAAGATGTCATGGAACTCTGTGATGTCCATGCTAATCTTTTTAAAAATGCTATTAAAGGTGTCGAAGTAGAGGATACCGAGCACCCAGGCCACCCAGTTCGCGTCTTCAAGGATGAAAATCTGGCTCTCCGCGCTGCCTTGATTCGCATTCGTAGATTGTTAGATACTTATGAGTCTATGGAAGACGAGGAAATGCTTGCGGAGATGCGCAAGGGCTTGGTCCGTCAAATGGGCCTTGTTGGTCAATTTGACATCCATTATCAGCGCAAGGAAGAACTCTTCTTTCCTATCATGGAGCGCTATGGTCACGATTCACCTCCTAAGGTCATGTGGGGAGTGGATGATCAGATCAGAGAACTCTTTCAGACAGCTCTAGCGACGGCTAAGGCACTACCAGAAATGCCGATTAGTAGTGTAAAGGAAGTTTTTGAAGCTTTTGCGACAGAGTTTGAAAGTATGATTTTCAAGGAAGAGTCCATCCTTCTTATGATTCTCCTTGAATCCTTTACTCAGGATGACTGGCTTCAGATTGCGGAGGAGAGCGATGCCTATGGTTATGCCATCATCCGTCCGTCTGAGAAATGGGTGCCAGAACGTCAGAGTTTTGTTGAGGAAAAGAGTGCAGAGGAGCCCGTACAACTAGATACGGCAGAAGGTCAAGTTCAGCAAGTTATCGATACGCCAGAAGGACAGTTTACTATTACCTTTACCCCTAAGGAAAAGGAAACAGTGCTGGACCGTCATAGTCAGCAGGCTTTTGGCAATGGCTATCTTTCAGTCGAGCAGGCCAATCTCATTCTCAATCACCTCCCTATGGAGATTACTTTTGTCAATAAAGACGATATTTTCCAGTATTATAATGACAATACGCCGACTGACGAGATGATTTTCAAACGGACGCCGTCACAAGTTGGGCGCAATGTTGAACTCTGTCATCCACCTAAGTATTTGGACAAGGTTAAGACCATTATGAAGGGGCTTCGTGAGGGTACTAAGGACAAGTATGAAATGTGGTTCAAGTCTGAGTCGCGAGGTAAGTTTGTCCACATCACCTACGCAGCAGTGCACGATGAAGAGGGAGAATTTCAAGGGGTGCTGGAGTATGTTCAGGATATTCAGCCCTACCGTGAGATTGATACGGACTATTTCCGTGGATTAGAATAAGGAGAAAAAATGAGTTACGAACAAGAGTTTATGAAGGAATTTGAGGCTTGGGTCAATACCCAGATTATGATTAACGACATGGCGCACAAGGAAAGCCAAAAAGTCTATGAAGAAGACCAAGATGAGCGTGCCAAAGATGCCATGATTCGATACGAAAGTCGCTTGGATGCTTATCAGTTTTTGCTTGGTAAGTTTGAAAACTTCAAAGCAGGCAAGGGATTCCATGATTTGCCAGAAGGCTTGTTTGGTGAGAGAAATTATTAAACGAGATAGATTCTTGATTTTTTACTAAAATCTTGATAGAATATTTATATTAAATCCTTGTCAGAGCAGGGGTTTTTTATTGAAAGGATTTTATCATGTCAAAGAAACTCAATCGTAAAAAACAATTACGAAATAGCCTCCGTCGTGCAGGTGCTTTCTCAAGTACTGTGACGAAGGTTGTAGAAGAGACAAAAAAAGTCGTAAAACGTGCAGAACAGTCAGCAAGCCAAGCTGGTAAGGCTGTTTCTAAAAAAGTTGAACAAGCAGTAGAAGCTACCAAAGAGCAAGCTCAAAAAGTAGCCAATTCTGTAGAAGATTTTGCAGCAAACTTGGGTGGACTTCCACTTGACCGTGCCAAAACTTTCTATGATGAAGGAATCAAGTCTGCGTCAGATTTCAAAAACTGGACTGAAAAAGAACTCCTTGCCTTGAAAGGAATCGGCCCAGCTACTATTAAGAAATTGAAGGAAAATGGCATCAAGTTCAAGTAATTTTTCTTGATCCTTGCATTTCCGTCAAAATCTTGTTACAATAAAGCCATTAGAGGTGTTTTGAATCCCACATTTTACAGAAAGTGGCGGTGCTGAGAAGTCCACAAATGTGTCAAAACTGGTTGCTAATGGATGAAAAATGAAATAAAATTGTCTTTTTATTTTAAAGACGAGAGTTGCGGGCCTTGCCCGAATTTGGGTGGTACCGCGGATAAACACATTCGTCCCTGTCATGTAGATGGCAGGGTTTTTCTTTTGTATCTTGGTCAAAGGAGGTTGTCATGAAGCAATCTTTTAAAACAAGTAAACTCTATTATGGTTTTCCTATCTTCATTTTGGGGTATCAGGACCAGAATTTTGGACACAATATAACGACCTGCAGCTCCTCTTATAGTCTGGGAGATTGGCTAGTCATCGGTGTTGGTTCTGAGGAACATGCAGCTGAGCAAATCAAGTATTACCAGAAGTTTACTGTGAATATCCCTGATGAAAATCTCATGCTCGAGATGGAGCAGGCTGGTTTTATCAATCATCGAGAGAAATTGAAACACCTGGGGCTAGACTACGAGATTTCTGAACAGACTCAGTCTCCGATTTTAGAGGCCTGTCCAGTCGTATTGGACTGTCAGGTAGATCGGATTATCGAGGAGGATGGAATCTGTCATATCTTTGCCAAGATTATCGAGCGACTTGTTGACCCAGAACTTTTGGATGAAAAGGGGCATTTTAGAAATGACCATTTTTCGCCGACTTACTTTATGGGGGACGGTCACCAGCGCGTTTATCGCTATTTAGATAACCGTGTTGACCCTATGGGGAGCTTCATAAAGAAAGCGAGGAAGAAGGATGGCAAGAACTGAGTTGCCAGAGCGATTAGAAACTGAGCGGCTCGTACTGCGAGTCCGCACAGTGGCGGATGCTGAGGATATCAATGTCTACGCTAGTTTGCCGGAGGTTGCTTACCCAGCAGGCTTTCCGCCCGTCAAGACCTTGGAAGATGAAATCTATTATCTGGAGCATATCCTTCCAGAACGCAATCAAAAGGAAAATCTCCCAGCTGGCTATGGAATTGTCGTCAAAGGAACCGATAAAGTCATTGGTTCTGTTGACTTCAACCATCGCCATGCGGATGATGTGCTAGAGCTTGGCTATACCTTGCATCCAGACTATTGGGGTCGAGGCTATGTACCAGAAGCAGCGCGTACCTTAATTGACTCAGGATTTAAAGAACTGGGGCTTCATAAGATTGAGCTGACTTGCTTTGGTTACAATCTCCAAAGTCAACGAGTCGCAGAAAAACTTGGATTTACCCTCGAAGCTCGTATCCGAGACCGTAAAGATGTTCAAGGAAACCGCTGTGACAGTCTGATATATGGCTTGCTGAGGAGTGAGTGGGAGGTAATTTGATGCATCTTTTCATCATTGGTGCTCCAGCCTCGGGAAAAATGACGATTGGTCAAGAACTGTCTCGACTGACGGATTCTACCCTATTTTATAATCATCAAGCTATCGATTTTGCACTAGAAATCTATCAGGGCTATACAGAGGAGATGTGGGAATTTGTTCGTGGAATTACTTTTTCTTTCCTTGGAGCAAGTGCAAGAAATCAGCGATCAGTAATTTTAACAGACGTAATTGATTTTTCAAATCAGTACCAACTGATGTATTTGAAGCAAATTCAGGATTTGTTGGGTGACTATCATCAAGAGATTCTTTTTGTTGAATTGGAAACAAGTCTTGAGGAGCGCTTACGTCGAAATCAAACGGAGAATCGATTAAAGCACAAGCCCTTGAAACGGCATATTGAGATATCTGAAAGAGAAATTTTAGAGACTGCTGAAACACTTCAATTAAATTCCCAACATCAACCGAATGAGTTGCACCACTACCTTAAAATAAATAATACGAATCTGTCTGCAGAAGAGGTTGCTAAGCAGATTCAAGATAAAATGAATACAATAGAGAAAGGACAAACACATGTCTAAAGAACTTTCACCTAAATACAATCCAGCCGAGGTTGAGGCTGGTCGTTACCAAAAATGGCTTGATGCCGATGTTTTCAAGCCTTCAGGAGACCAAAAGGCTAAGCCTTATTCAATCGTCATTCCGCCACCAAACGTAACTGGGAAACTTCACCTTGGTCACGCTTGGGATACGACTTTGCAGGATATCATCATCCGTCAAAAACGCATGCAAGGTTTTGACACGCTTTGGCTTCCAGGGATGGACCACGCTGGGATTGCGACTCAGGCTAAGGTTGAAGAGCGCTTGCGTGGAGAAGGCATTTCCCGCTATGATCTTGGTCGTGAAAAATTCCTCGAGAAGGTCTGGGAATGGAAAGACGAATATGCCACTACTATCAAGGAACAATGGGGCAAGATGGGGCTCTCTGTAGACTACTCTCGTGAGCGTTTCACTCTTGACGAAGGTTTGTCAAAAGCTGTTCGTAAGGTCTTTGTGGACCTTTACAAGAAAGGTTGGATCTACCGTGGTGAATTTATCATCAACTGGGACCCAGCGGCTCGCACTGCCCTTTCTGATATCGAGGTGATTCACAAGGATGTCGAAGGTGCCTTCTACCACATGAACTATATGCTGGAAGACGGTTCACGCGCCCTTGAAGTAGCGACAACTCGTCCTGAGACCATGTTTGGGGATGTTGCCGTTGCGGTCAATCCAGAAGACCCACGCTACAAGGACTTGATTGGTAAAAATGTCATCCTTCCAATCGCTAATAAATTGATTCCAATCGTTGGGGACGAGCACGCAGATCCTGAGTTTGGTACAGGTGTCGTGAAAATCACACCTGCCCACGATCCAAACGACTTCTTGGTTGGTCAACGCCACAACTTGCCGCAAGTCAACGTCATGAACGACGACGGTACTATGAATGACTTAGCCTTCGAATTTGCAGGCATGGACCGTTTTGAAGCTCGTAAGGCAGTCGTTGCTAAGTTGGAAGAAATCGGTGCCCTCGTCAAAATCGAAAAACGTGTCCACAGTGTTGGTCACTCAGAACGTACAGGTGTCGTGGTTGAACCACGCTTGTCTACTCAATGGTTCGTTAAGATGGACCAATTGGCGAAAAATGCTATTGCCAACCAAGATACAGAAGACAAGGTAGAGTTCTACCCTCCACGTTTCAACGATACCTTCCTCCAATGGATGGAAAATGTCCACGACTGGGTAATCTCTCGTCAGCTCTGGTGGGGTCACCAAATCCCTGCTTGGTACAATGCTGAGGGTGAAATATACGTCAGTGAAGAAGCTCCAGAAGGCGACGGATGGACTCAGGACGAAGACGTCTTGGATACTTGGTTCAGTTCTGCTCTTTGGCCATTCTCAACTATGGGCTGGCCTGATGTCGATTCAGAAGACTTCAAACGTTACTTCCCAACATCAACTTTGGTGACTGGTTATGATATTATTCCGTTCTGGGTGTCTCGAATGATTTTCCAAGGTTTGGAATTTACTGGCAAATCGCCATTCAAAAATGCATTGATTCATGGTCTTATTCGTGACGAGCAAGGACGCAAGATGTCTAAATCTCTCGGTAACGGGATTGATCCAATGGATGTTATTGATAAGTACGGAACAGATAGCCTTCGTTGGTTCCTTTCAAACGGTTCTGCACCAGGACAAGACGTGCGCTTCTCTTATGAGAAAATGGATGCTTCATGGAACTTCATTAACAAGATCTGGAACATCTCTCGCTACATCCTCATGAACAATGAAGGTTTGACCCTTGAGCAAGCAACTGCCAATGTGGAAAAAGTTGTTAACAAGGAAGCTGGGAATGTCACAGACCGCTGGATTCTCCACAACCTCAATGAAACTATCGGAAAAGCGACGGCTAACTTTGATAAGTTTGAATTTGGTGTGGCTGGGCACATCCTCTACAACTTCATCTGGGATGAGTTTGCGGACTGGTACGTTGAGTTGACCAAGGAGGTCCTTTATAGCGAAAATGAAGAAGAGAAAGTCATCACACGCTCTGTTCTCCTTTACACTCTGGACAAGATCCTTCGTCTCCTTCACCCAATTATGCCATTCGTGACAGAGGAAATCTTTGGACAAATCTCAGAAGGCTCTATCGTGACAGCAGAATACCCAACTGTCAATCCAGCCTTTGAAGACCTTGCTGCTCACACAGGTGTAGAAAGCCTCAAAGACTTGATCCGTGCCGTTCGTAATGCGCGTGCTGAAGTAAACGTGGCGCCAAGCAAACCTATCACCATCCTTGTTAAGACAAGCGATAGCGACTTGGAAGCCTTCTTTAACAGCAATGTCAACTACATCAAACGCTTCACAAATCCAGAATACTTGGAAATCGCCTCAACCATCCCTGCACCTGAACTCGCTATGTCAAGCGTCATCACAGGAGCAGAAATCTACCTGCCACTGGCAGACCTCCTCAATGTCGAAGAAGAACTGGCTCGTCTCGATAAGGAACTGGCTAAATGGCAAAAAGAACTGGATATGGTCGGCAAGAAGCTCTCGAACAAACGCTTCGTAGCCAACGCCAAACCAGAAGTCGTCCAAAAAGAACGCGACAAACAAGCCGACTATCAAGCTAAGTACGACGCGACTGTAGCACGTATTGATGAGATGAAGAAGTTGGTGAAATAAACACAGAAACACGGTGATGAACCGTGTTTTTTTGGTATAATGAAATCAATATTTATTGGGTCGGGAGTGGGATATTGAGAGATAATCTTAGAAAATTAATAAATAGTGCAATAGTAAAATATACTTTTCCTATTATACTTACTGACGAACAAGAACAAGTAACTTCAATTAATAAGAGTAATTTAACAACTGCTGGAAAGGATGAATATTGTTTTAAAGGCAATGATAATGACATTTCAAAGATAATTTATAATGGAATTGTTGAATTCGCTGAGAATGAATTTAAGATTGATTATGATAATTTGGATAGAGAACAAACAAAGGTGATCAAAACTAAATTAAAATATAATGAAAACGATTTCTCTCAAGCAAAACTTCAATACGGATTTTATGGGGAAGTACTTTTAGATTTATTTTTAAGAAATTATTTTCATACGGATGTTCTAATTGCTAGAGGTTATTTTTATTCACCTCTTGAAAAGTCTGAACCAAAAGGGTTTGATGCTTTTCATATTATTGATAATAAAGGAAATTTAGAACTCTGGTTTGGAGAAGCAAAATTTCATCAAAGTTTTACATCTGGAATCAACTCTGTACTTTTCAAGATAAATTATTCTATTTCAGATGACTATTTGAATAATCATATGTTTGCAATTATTAATGAGAAAGATAATATCTCTCATTTGCATCCAATTTTAGAAGGAATAATTAAAAAATGGGAAGATAATCCTGATATTATTCTTACCGATGAATTACAAAATAATAATATTGAATTAGTGTATCCTGTTTTTATTGCATATCAAAAACAGCAAACCTACGATTACGAAAAATCAATTGCATCCAGTGTAGATAAAATCAATAGGGAGTTAGGAAAATATTCGTTAAATTTAGCTATTAAAATAAAGGTTAGTATATTTGTAATGCTCTTACCTGTTGATGATTCTAATAAATTAAAGGAAGAAGTGATTGAATGGATAGAAACGAAAGAACCGCTCATCTAATTAAGGAATTGAATTTATACAAACGATACCCTGAAAGAAGAGGTATCTTTGTCAAGGCAACTTGTGACTATTACGACGCTGTTAAAATAGACGAACTTACAAGTAGTGATTTAAATTTTTTGCGTTATATAGCAAATGAAGCTGGAGTACCACAATACTTTGAGCTACTTGAAAGAAAATATCAAGAAGGTAATGAAATAAATCAAGAGGATATGAATTTATTATCCATAAGCTCGTTTTTAAATGAAGCACATTTAACTTTGAATAATTATATGTTACATAAATATCAAAAAGAAGTTCTAGAATTATTTGAATTCCATTTTGATAATAGGTATATCCTTTCTGCCCCAACTTCATTTGGTAAAACTTTTATTGTTTATGCAATTATAAAAAAGATGTGATATTCTAATATATTGTTAATTTTTCCCACTATTAGCTTGTTATCAGAAAATTATTTAAAGTTGCAAAATGATGAATTTTTCTCTACATATAAAATACATACACTAAGCGAAATATCCGAGGAAGAACTTGGCGAAAAAAATATTTTTATTTACACTCCTGAACGATATCTGTCATTTTTAGATAATAATACTAGATATTTTAATTTTTCTTTCGTAGATGAAATATATAAAATAGATAATGATTTCATTATAGATAATGATACTCCAGAAGAAAATGAAAGGGATACTGCCTATAGACTTGCTTTAGAATATGTATGTCGCAATAGTAAAGATATTTTGCTTGCTGGGCCTTATATTCAATTTCAAAAACTTGAAACAGAAATAAATTCATTTAATAATTTTACTCTATTTAACAAATTTAAAATACTTGAATATAATGATGTTGAGATTGTATCTAAGAATATTACACATATTGATAGAAATAAGTTTGAACTTGGAAATATAAAATATAGATTAGATCATGGTGCTTCATCATTACAAGATAAAGTAATACAAACAATTGTAAAAATAGATGATAATACTTTGATTTATTGTGGAAGAAAGTCAGAGGTAGAAAGACTAGCAAATCATTTGTTGGAAAATGATGAATATCTTTCTCTTATCTCAGAAAAACATTATAGCGAAGATGAGGAACTATATTCTATTTTTTTGAATCATGTGGAAAACACCTTTGGGTATGATTGGATTCTATATAGAGCACTTGAAAAGAGAATCGGAATTCATCATGCAGGGATACCAAAATATATTCAGAATGAATTAATTAATTTGTTCAATAAAGGTGATTTACAATGTCTTTTTTCTACAACAACAATTACTGAAGGTGTGAATACGACTGCCAAAAATTTGATTGTTACTGCTATCAAAAAGGGGAAAAAGAGACTAAAACAGTTTGATGCTAAAAATATTGCTGGGAGAGCAGGTCGTTTTAATGTCTATTATAGTGGTAATGTTATTGATTTAACAAAACAATTTGAAACTCTAATTAATTCGCAACAGGCAGAAATTGAACATAAAAATTATGATAATCGTCACAATAAAACTGACATTGATTTAGAAGTAACTTTAGATGAATTTTTGACAGATGATGATAGAAAGTTTAAAGATGAAATCAATGAGGCAAAACAAGAATCGGGATTACCAAATTTTATTTTTCATTCATATAAAGCGATAGGCCCTTTGGATAAAATCTCTATTTATAATCGAATTAAAAAAATGTCCCCAGCAGAGTTTCAAAAAATCGAACAATTAAAGCGAGTCTTAAATACATCTAAAGGTAAAGAAATTCATTGGGAAGGATTTCAAACGGTTATTAATATTTGTTCTGAATTTGTTTCTAATTCTGATTTAAAACAATTAATGGAAAAGAAAGTTGGGAAAAAACAGTTCTCTTTAATTGTTATACAGTTAGCAAGTTATTTACAGAATGGATTTTTAGGAACAGTGGATTACTATGTAGAGGAACAGAAACTGAGTAAAGATAAAGCAATTAGTAGAACCTCTAAATTAATTTATACTACATTTAAATATCATCTTGTAAAGTATTTAGGAGTATTTGATTTATTATATAGATTCCATTATTCACAAGTTTATAGAAAAGATTTTGACAATGTTGCTGGAATTCAAATTCTTCTACAAAGGCTAGAGTATAATGCTCTTACTAATACTGCTCGAAAATTAAGTGATTTTGGAGTACCTTTTGAATTAGTAAGATATTATGATAGAGTAGTAGAGAATAAAAACTTTGATTTGTATGAGAGTTATGTCGATGAAAAGATTCAAAATCTACTTAAGTGAGAGAATAAAAATAAGAACCTCATTATTATCATGAGGTTCTTATTTGTGTAATTACATTTAGAGAATCGTCAATATAATATCGTCGGGACTAGTCCACTCTACTTTGATTCTTGTCCCAACGGTTACATTCATTTGATTGAACCAGTTGTTAAAGGCTTTCAAGTTACCTTTACCAGAAAGATTTTTAGCATAGGGATCTCCTGCTTGAGAATTCCCTGATACTTTTACTACTCCATCGAAGTAGCCATCTGTCGACTTAGCATTAAATATATTCTGCCCTAAAATATCTATTCCTTGAGTGTGATTGGAATTATAAATTCTAAATTGATGAGCTACTGAACTTGGAATTGGGATATAACATTCTCCTGTTATCTGAGGACGAGAATTTGTATTCCTGTATGTGCCCCAGTCAATATTAGTTTTTTTAAGTTCTACTATGAATTGATCTCCTTGTTTTGGCATTATGCACCTCCTTAAGTTTATATGTTCATTATATCATATATGTTTGGAAAATGTTTATATTTCAGTATTAATTTAAAAATGATATACTAGTATAGTTAAACAAATTTCTTAGAAAGCAGGTTACTACATGACAAATTCTGTAAGTTCGAACCGACCTGAGAAGTACAACATTGCAGCTTTCTTCTCAGGTGTTGGGGGAATTGAGTTGGGATTTGAACAGACCAACGAGTTCAGAGTGGTGTATGCCAATGAATTTGATAAGTATGCGCGTCAGACTTATCAGCTAAATCATCCAGATACCTATTTGGATGGTCGTGATATTCACGATGTTCAGCCGGAAGATATCCCAGCTGGGCGCGTAGATGTGATTATGGGAGGTTTCCCTTGTCAGGCCTTTAGTATTGCGGGTTATCGCAAGGGCTTTGATGATGATCGTGGCGATCTTTTCTTTGAGTTGCTTCGCATGATTGAGGGGCGTAAACCTCGTGCTATTTTCATCGAAAACGTCAAGAATATGGTTGGTCATGACCATGGCAATACCTTCAAGGTTATTCGTGAAGCCTTGACCGAGAACAACTACTTTATCAAGTGGAAGGTTCTCAATGGGAAAGACTACGGAAATATCCCACAAAACCGTGAGCGGATTTATATTGTCGGTTTTGATACCAAGGAAGCCTACGACTTGTTTGAATTTCCAGAGGAAATCAAGCTGATTACTACTCTTCAGGATGTGATTAACTTTGGTGATAAGCTAGATGAGGTCTACTACTACCGTGAAGGCAAGCAGAATTTCTACGACCAGTTGAAATTTGAAGTCACCAGTCAAGATACGGTTTACCAATGGCGTCGCCAGTATGTTCGTGAAAATAAGAATGGCGTTGTCCCAACCCTGACAGCCAATATGGGGACAGGTGGACATAATGTTCCATTGATTCTGACAGACAGTGGGGAGATTCGTAAGCTAACTCCGAAAGAAACTTTTAACGTTCAAGGTTATCCTAAATCCTTTAAAATCCCAGAAGAGGTTTCGAATGGTCAGTTATACAAGCAAGCTGGAAACAGTGTTGTTGTGCCCGTGATTAAACGTATCGCAGAAAATATTGCCAAGGCTTTAAATGAAAGTCAGGGGCAATCTCAACTTGAACGCTCAGGAAAAATTGCCATTATCTACACCAAGATGAATGGACAATTTGAAGGGCAGTCCTATGTTAAGGACTTTGTAGATAGCTATGATCAAGCTCTTGAAAAAATCAAGTCTTATGACGATGGTTTAGCCCTTCTGTCTGGTGAAGATTATTTAAAATTGGTTAAAAAACGAGGAAATCTCGAATTTTACAGTATTAATTGACGAATATATAAGAGGGTTAGTGAAAAACTAATCTTCTTTTGATATACTGAAAATAGAAAAGAGGGTGCTTATGTGGGAACATTTAAAGTCTGAACAAAAAGATAAATACAAAACCTTAATTACTAACTTCGCTAGCTTGAGCCAAGCTTTCTCTCAAAAGGCTGAGTCCGACGATGAGGGACAAACAGAGAATTATGTTGCTCCGATTGTTAATTCTAAATTTCAAGAGACTGTTTTCCAGAAGGCTTTTAATGCTGTTGGGGAAGATATTGCCAATACTTCCTATGATGCCTCTGTCGTTGTGGATGAAAATCATAAATACCTAGTGGGTATTAAGTCTTTTGGAATCAATTCTGGAGATCAAAAAATCGCCCAGTTTAAGAAGGACTCTCAAGATTGGACAGAATTGCTGGGTGATATCAAATTTCATGCAGATATCTCAGCAGATAAAGCAACAGCAGACAAGAAAAACTATCAACGCTATGAAGAGTTGGCACGAAAAATTGCGACTTTGAGAAATCAGAGAATCGAATCTTCTAAGGCACAAATCAAGGGATTTAGTTCGGACTCGGTCAATGTTGAAGCTGTTTATCACGTTCTTATGCCGACACCGAAGGGAGAAAATCCTAAGATTTTTGTAGGTGAAACATCTTATTTGCCAGTTGATATTGATAATCTAGTCATTGAAGGTTCAACCACCAAAAACAGTCCAACTAATTTTCGATTTACGGATGGACAACATCATTACAAGTATACAGCAGCTGATAGCCAGCTCCACATGACTTTTAATAATAAAGATATTGTGGTAGATACTTGGGACGTTCATTACATCGAAGATCCTTTTTCTCTCTTTGAAAATCTTCATTTGCTAACAGCTAAAAAGGAACAATCCGATATCTTAGAAACGGTGTCTTGGGTAATCACAGACAAACACGGAAATGTGGAAGAAAACTCTGGTTTCAATGCCTTTAATGGTGGTTCAAAACTATCTAAGAAAGATCGGCTACCACGGATTTTAAAGATTCAGGATAAATTTAAGACTAGTCTGGCTCCAGAAGAACTAGCTTTTGTGATTTTTTCCTTAGAAGAAATTCTATTGAAAAAATGGACCAGTAAGGAAGAAAAAGCTCAGATGAAAGCTATTCGTGAGGATTTGATTCACTTTGTTCACAATACTGGCAATAAAAAACTCATTAAAGAAATTGAACAACTCGTATATCGGCCAGTTAGTGAAGTTTACATTCCTCTGCCAGACTCCAAGAACTTCCATGACGAAAGGCAAGACTTCTTTGGTCCTAGATTTGGGACTTTTGAACCTGGAACTAAAAAACTAGCTCTATCCAAAGAGGAAAGAACTTTTAAACTACGCTTTTTATCTTCTGGTGATGTTATTAACGCCTATATAAATCAAGAAGCTGGTAAGGCTATTCAGTCTACCGATAAGCAAGAAATCCTCGGGAATTGGATTTTACGTGGTGTTTTCCAGTTGAAAGAACGCGAAGTCTTGACAGGTCAACGACTCAATGAGCTGGAAATCAACGGTATTCGTTTAACCAAGTTTAAAAATGGGGAAATCGGGATTGAATTTATCTGGATTGATATTGAAAATCCACCAATCGATGTTATCGGCTGGGTAGCAAAGAAATAAAAAGTCCTGTCACTTTCTCCCCCTTAACCTTTGACTATTCTGCAAAATTATCGTAAAATAAAGAGTAAATGATAAAATGAGGTCAGAGTCTATTTGCTCTGGCGATAGTAGTATAAATGAGGAGAAACGCTTTGGAATTAGAAGTATTTGCTGGGCAAGAAAAAAGTGAACTATCTATGATTGAGGTAGCGCGTGCTATCTTGGAACTTCGTGGTCGCGACCATGAGATGCATTTTAGCGATCTTGTAAACGAAATTCAAAACTACCTTGGAACATCAAACAGCGATATCCGCGAAGCTTTGCCTTTGTTCTACACAGAGTTGAACTTTGACGGTAGCTTCATCTCACTTGGAGACAACAAATGGGGTCTTCGTTCATGGTATGGTGTGGACGAAATCGACGAAGAAATTATCGCTCTTGAAGAAAATGATGACGATGAAGTAGCACCAAAAGCTAAGAAAAAACGTGTCAATGCCTTCATGGATGGCGATTCAGATGCTATTGACTACAATGCGGATGATCCAGAAGACGAAGATGCATACGAAGCAGATCCAGCACTTTCATACGATGATGAAAATCCAGATGATGAGAAAAATGAAGTGGAAGCTTACGATGCAGAAATCAACGAAATCGCCCCAGATGACTTGGGTGAAGACGTGGATCTCAACGAAGAAGACGATGAGTTTTCTGATGATGACGCTGAAAACAACGAGGAATAAAAGTTAGCTATTGACAATTATCCTATTTTTAGGTATCATATTGTTCGGGCACCTCTTTTAGAGGTCGGGGCTCCCTAGTTCTTAGGGAGCTATTTTTGTTTTTTCAAGAAGTTATCTTCTTGTATTTTGGTTGTGAATCTGGTGCAGTCGTTCCAGATTATTCTTATTAGTAGGGTCTTGTTTTCTATGTCCCCTCGTAGTTAACAAGGCCTTGAGCATTTTAGAAAGAGGAATCTATGTCTACGAAATATATTTTTGTAACTGGTGGTGTGGTATCGTCTATTGGGAAAGGGATTGTGGCAGCGAGTCTAGGCCGTCTCTTGAAAAATCGTGGTCTCAAAGTAACCATTCAAAAGTTTGATCCTTATATCAATATCGATCCGGGAACTATGAGTCCTTACCAGCACGGAGAAGTCTTTGTGACAGATGATGGAGCTGAGACAGATTTGGACTTGGGTCACTATGAACGTTTCATCGATATCAATCTCAACAAATATTCCAACGTGACAACTGGTAAAATTTACAGTGAAGTTCTTCGTAAGGAACGCCGTGGAGAATACCTTGGGGCAACTGTTCAGGTTATTCCTCATATCACAGATGCTTTGAAAGAAAAAATTAAGCGTGCCGCTCTAACGACTGATTCTGATGTCATTATTACAGAGGTTGGTGGAACAGTAGGAGATATTGAGTCCTTGCCATTCTTAGAGGCCCTTCGTCAGATGAAGGCAGATGTGGGGGCGGATAATGTTATGTACATCCATACAACCTTGCTTCCTTACCTCAAGGCTGCTGGTGAGATGAAGACCAAACCAACTCAACACTCTGTAAAAGAATTGCGTGGATTGGGAATCCAACCAAATATGTTGGTGATTCGTACAGAAGAGCCAGCTGGTCAGGGAATTAAAAACAAACTAGCTCAGTTCTGTGATGTGGCACCAGAAGCCGTTATCGAGTCTTTAGACGTTGAACATCTTTACCAAATTCCGTTGAATTTGCAGGCTCAAGGTATGGACCAGATTGTCTGTGACCATTTGAAATTAGACGCACCAGTAGCAGATATGACAGAATGGTCAGCTATGGTGGACAAGGTCATGAACCTCAAGAAACAAGTTAAGATTTCCCTTGTTGGTAAGTATGTGGAGTTGCAAGATGCCTACATCTCAGTGGTCGAAGCCTTGAAACACTCTGGTTATGCCAACGACGCAGAAGTGAAAATCAATTGGATCAATGCCAATGATGTGACAGCAGAGAATGTGGCAGAGCTCTTGTCTGATGCGGACGGAATCATCGTACCAGGTGGTTTTGGCCAACGTGGTACTGAAGGGAAAATCCAAGCCATCCGCTATGCGCGTGAGAATGATGTTCCAATGTTGGGAGTCTGCTTGGGAATGCAGTTGACATGTATCGAGTTTGCTCGTCACGTTTTGGGTCTTGAAGGTGCCAATTCTGCTGAACTTGCACCAGAAACAAAATACCCTATCATTGATATCATGCGTGACCAGATTGATGTTGAGGATATGGGGGGAACCCTTCGTTTGGGACTTTACCCATCTAAGTTGAAACGTGGTTCTAAGGCAGCAGCTGCTTATCACAATCAAGAAGTGGTGCAACGCCGTCACCGTCACCGCTATGAGTTTAACAATGCCTTCCGTGAGCAGTTTGAGGAAGCAGGCTTTGTCTTCTCAGGTGTTTCTCCAGACAATCGTTTGGTTGAAATTGTGGAAATTCCTGAAAATAAATTCTTTGTAGCGTGTCAGTATCACCCTGAACTTTCCAGCCGTCCAAACCGCCCAGAAGAACTCTACACTGCCTTTGTCACTGCAGCAGTTGAGAATAGTAATTAGCTAAATCAGAACCTTTGAGAACAATCTCAGAGGTTTTTTGATTGCATATTTAGGATAATATTTGCAAATTAAAAACATAGTGATATAATTAACATAATAACGACTAAGGAGGAACTACAATGAAAAAAATCACATTATTTGGTTTGTCTCTAGCTGGTCTAGCTTTGCTTGTTTCACCTCATTCAGGGCAGGCATTTGAACTTAAAGAAGAATGGGTTGTTAAGTGTGGAGTACAGTATCAAGATGGCAAGATTCTTCGGTTTAATAATGGTCATGAAGTGGATATCAAGATCTTGGATTTGCCAAAAACCGAGAAAATCGAGTGGACAATTAGTCTCAATGGTCAAGATCAGACTGTCAATTTCCTAGGTCAAGAAAAGGACAAGTCTATGATCGGGGAAGAAGGGCGTTACCTGAATTTTTATGTTCCATATGGCTATAGAGGAAATATCAAGGTAGAGGCCAAGAGCGGAAACGAAGTGAAGACCTGGTCAACGAAAGTTGTGGATGATATTCATAATGATAGTGGAAAGAGAGGTTACTATCGTATTGAAGAATCAAATAATCAATACACTTACCTCGATGCTAAATGGGATTATCAAACCAAGACTTACACTGCTACTTTACCAGAGACTGTTAATGGTCAAAAAGTTTTTGCTTGGGCAAATTATGATAATGACGAGTTGAAACTAGAAAAACTAAAATCTATCAGTCATAAATATGATGGAGGAGCTTTCAAAGAACTTTATCCGATTGTAAAAGCAGAAAGCTGGTTAAAATCAAACCAAAACTGGTACTATCAAAAACAAGGTCAATTAGTGCAGAAGGATTGGGTTTATGACAAGGGAACTTGGTACTTTATGAATGATAAAGGAGTCATGTTCAATCAAACTTGGCTTTATCAAGGTAACAACTGGTATGCCTTTAAATCATCAGGAGCCATGATTGCGAGTGACTGGCTTTACGATCAAGGCAAGTGGTACTATTTATCAACTTCAGGAGCCATGAAAGCAAGCGCTTGGGTTTATGACAAGGGAGAATGGTATTATGTAAGTTCTTCTGGTGCCATGCTAGCGAATGATTGGGTCAAAGATAATGGCAAGTGGTATTATCTGGCTTCATCAGGTAAGATGCTTCGCAATACCTACACCCCTGATGGTTACTACGTTGGCAACTCAGGTGCCTGGCAATAAGAATAATACTCTTCGAAAATCTCTTCAAACCACGTCAGCTTCATCCACAACCTCAAAACAGTGTTTTGAGCTGACTTCGTCAGTTCTATCTACAACCTCAAAGAAGTGCTTTGAGCAACCTGCGGCTAGCTTTCTAGTTTGCTCTTTGCTTTTCATTGAGTATAAGAAGTCCTTTTCCTTAAAGGAAGAGGCTTTTTACTTATTTTTCTGCTGCTTCCTCATTTGTCCTAAAGCCTTTTTTGTGTTAAAATGAATGGTATGAAAGCTAAAAAAATGTGGATGGCAGGCTTGGCTCTGCTAGGTATTGGAAGCCTTGCCCTTGCTACGAAAAAAGTTGCAGATGACCGTAAGCTCAGGAAGACTCAGGAAGAGTTGACAGCGATTGTGCGAGACCATTTTTCAGACATGGGGGAAATTGCGACCCTCTATGTTCAAGTCTATGAAAGCAGTCTAGAGAGCTTGGTTGGTGGCGTCATTTTTGAGGATGGCCGTCATTATACCTTTGTCTATGAACATGAAGACCTAGTCTATGAGGAGGAAGTCTTATGATACAACCAGCAAGTTTAGAAGAATTAGCATCTTTAGTAGAAAAAGATGGCAAGAAGGTTTTTCTTTTTGTGGCGGACTGGTGTGGCGATTGCCGTTATATCTATCCTGCCTTGCCAGAAATTGAGGAGACCAATCCAGAGTTCACCTTTATTCGGGTGGACCGAGACCAGTACATGGATTTAGCCAAACTCTGGGATGTTTACGGAATTCCTAGCCTTGTAGTTCTAGAAAAAGACAAGGAAATCGGTCGTTTTGTTAATCGCGACCGTAAAAGCAAGCAACAAATTAACGACTTTTTAGCAGGACTGAAATAGGAGAAAAAGGAAACAATGATTTTTACATATAACAAAGAACATGTCGGTGATGTCCTTATGGTCATCGCGAAAAATAGAGGAGATGCCAAATTAGATGTGGAGCGCAAAGGCAAGGTAGCCCGTGTTTTCCTCAAAGATAATGGGGAAACAGTGGCGTGGAATATTTTCGAAGTTTCAAGTTTGTTTGAAATTGAAGAGCGCGGTCAAGTCTTTTTGTCTGATGAACAAGTAGCTCGTTTGAACCAAGAATTGCAGGCGGAAGGTTTTAAAGAAGAAATTGTCAATGACAAGGAACCTAAGTTTGTTGTTGGTGAAATTGTCGAGATGGTAGCCCATCCTGATAGTGACCACCTTAACATCTGCCAAGTTGCAGTCGCGAGTGACAAGACAGTGCAAATCGTTGCAGGGGCTCCCAATGCGCGTGTCGGGTTGAAAACCATTGTAGCTCTTCCAGGAGCAATGATGCCCAAAGGGAATCTCATTTTCCCAGGTGAGCTTCGTGGTGAAAAGAGTTTTGGCATGATGTGTAGTCCTCGTGAACTTGCCTTGCCAAATGCTCCGCAAAAGCGTGGTATTATTGAATTATCAGAAGACCAAGTTGTTGGAACTCCATTTGATCCAGCTAAACACTGGACTACCTAGGAAGTTGTCAGTATCTGATAGACCAGCTAGAAGGAAATAAGATGACAAAAAATGTTGTGATTACAGGGGCGACATCAGGAATCGGTGAAGCGATTGCGCGTGCTTATCTGGAGCAGGGTGAGAATATCGTTTTAACAGGTCGACGGACAGATAGACTAGAAGCCCTTAAGTCGGAGTTTGCAGAAGCCTTCCCAAATCAGACAGTTTGGACTTTTTCGCTAGATGTCACAGATATGACCATGGTAAAGACTGTCTGCTCTGATATTCTAGAAACGATAGGTCAGATTGATATTCTGGTCAATAACGCAGGTTTGGCTCTTGGCTTGGCTCCATATCAAAACTATGAAGAGTTGGATATGCTGACCATGTTGGATACCAATGTCAAAGGTTTGATGGCAGTCACTCGCTGTTTCTTGCCAGCAATGGTAAAAGCCAATCAAGGACATATCATCAATATGGGCTCAACCGCAGGAATTTATGCCTATGCGGGTGCAGCAGTTTATTCAGCTACCAAGGCAGCGGTTAAGACCTTTTCAGATGGTCTGCGAATTGATACCATCGCAACGGATATCAAGGTGACGACTATTCAACCGGGAATTGTCGAAACAGATTTTTCTACGGTACGTTTTCATGGTGATAAAGAGAGAGCTGCGTCCGTTTACCAAGGAATAGAAGCCTTGCAAGCTCAGGATATTGCAGACACAGTAGTCTATGTGACCAGTCAACCTCGTCGTGTGCAGATTACAGATATGACCATTATGGCCAATCAACAGGCGACAGGTTTCATGGTTCATAAAAAGTAAAAAATTTCCTCGAAAAGTTACAAATTTCTGTAACTTTTTTGATTTTCTGCGAATAGATAAGTAGGAGGAAAAAATATGTATAATAAAGTTATCATGATTGGGCGTTTGACGTCTACACCAGAATTACACAAAACCAACAATGACAAGTCAGTAGCGCGAGCAACTATCGCTGTGAACCGTCGTTACAAAGACCAAAATGGGGAGCGCGAAGCTGACTTTGTCAATATGGTTCTATGGGGCAAACTAGCAGAAAGCTTGGCCAGCTACGCAACTAAAGGTAGTCTTATCTCTGTGGATGGAGAACTTCGTACCCGTCGTTTTGAGAAAAATGGTCAGATGAACTATGTGACTGAAGTCCTTGTGACAGGATTCCAACTCTTGGAAAGTCGTGCTCAACGTGCCATGCGTGAAAATAATGCAGGACAAGATTTGGCGGATTTGGTTTTGGAAGAGGAAGAATTGCCATTTTAAGCATTAAAAAGTCTGAGTTGGTCTCAGGCTTTTTATATTGAGAAAGTCAGACTTTTTTCTTGACTATTTCTGACCAAGTGATACAATAGAACTATGAATTAGCACTCAAGTGTAAAGAGTGCTAATGATATCTATCTCATTATGGAGGAAATCAGATGTTGAAACCATTAGGGGACCGTGTGGTCTTAAAAGTAGAAGAAAAAGAACAAACTGTTGGAGGTTTTGTCCTCGCAGGTTCAGCCCAAGAAAAAACCAAAACAGCTCAAGTTGTGGCTACTGGACAAGGTGTTCGTACCTTGAACGGTGACTTGGTTGCTCCAAGTGTTAAAGCTGGAGACCGTGTCTTGGTTGAAGCACACGCAGGTCTTGATGTCAAAGATGGCGATGAAAAGTACATCATCGTAGGCGAAGCTAACATCTTGGCTATCATTGAAAAATAGAAGGAGAAAGTAAGTATGTCAAAAGAAATTAAATTTTCATATGATGCCCGTTCAGCTATGGTCCGTGGTGTCGATATCCTTGCAGACACTGTTAAAGTAACCTTGGGACCAAAAGGCCGTAATGTCGTTCTTGAAAAGTCATTCGGTTCACCCTTGATTACCAATGACGGTGTGACTATTGCCAAAGAAATCGAATTGGAAGACCATTTTGAAAATATGGGTGCCAAATTGGTATCAGAAGTAGCTTCTAAAACCAATGATATCGCAGGTGACGGGACTACGACTGCAACAGTCTTGACCCAAGCTATCGTCCGTGAAGGAATCAAAAACGTCACTGCAGGTGCCAATCCAATTGGCATTCGTCGTGGGATTGAAACAGCAGTTGCTGCAGCAGTTGAAGCCTTGAAAAACAATGCTATTCCTGTTGCCAACAAAGAAGCTATCGCTCAAGTTGCAGCCGTATCTTCTCGTTCTGAAAAAGTTGGTGAGTACATCTCTGAAGCCATGGAAAAAGTTGGCAAAGATGGAGTCATCACTATCGAAGAGTCACGTGGTATGGAAACAGAGCTTGAAGTTGTAGAAGGTATGCAGTTTGACCGTGGTTACCTTTCACAGTACATGGTAACAGATAGCGAAAAAATGGTAGCTGATCTTGAAAATCCATACATTTTGATTACTGATAAGAAGATTTCAAATATCCAAGAAATCTTGCCACTCCTAGAAAGTATTCTCCAAAGCAATCGTCCACTCTTGATTATTGCGGATGATGTAGATGGTGAAGCTCTTCCAACTCTTGTTTTGAACAAGATTCGTGGAACCTTCAACGTGGTAGCCGTTAAGGCACCTGGTTTTGGTGACCGTCGCAAAGCCATGCTTGAAGATATCGCCATTTTGACAGGCGGAACAGTTATCACAGAAGACCTTGGTCTTGAGTTGAAAGATGCGACAATTGAAGCTCTTGGTCAAGCAGCTAGAGTAACTGTGGACAAAGATAGCACTGTTATCGTAGAAGGTGCTGGAAATCCTGAAGCGATTTCTCACCGTGTTGCGGTTATCAAGTCTCAAATCGAAACCACAACTTCTGAATTTGACCGTGAAAAATTGCAAGAACGCTTGGCAAAATTGTCAGGTGGTGTAGCGGTTATTAAGGTCGGAGCTGCAACTGAAACTGAGTTGAAAGAAATGAAACTCCGCATTGAAGATGCCCTCAACGCTACTCGTGCAGCTGTTGAAGAAGGTATCGTTGCAGGTGGTGGAACAGCCCTTGTCAATGTTATTCCAGCCGTGGCTGATTTGGAGTTGGCAGGAGATGAAGCGACAGGCCGTAATATTGTTCTCCGTGCTTTGGAAGAACCTGTTCGTCAGATTGCGCACAATGCAGGATTTGAAGGATCTATCGTTATCGATCGTTTGAAAAATGCTGAAGTTGGCACAGGCTTCAACGCAGCAACTGGCGAGTGGGTCAACATGATTGAAGAAGGAATCATCGACCCAGTTAAGGTTAGCCGTTCTGCCCTTCAAAATGCAGCATCTGTAGCCAGCTTGATTTTGACTACGGAAGCAGTCGTAGCCAATAAACCAGAACCAGCAGCCCCAGCTCCAGCAATGGATCCAAGTATGATGGGTGGCATGATGTAAGCTTTCTATAGGAAACAACTTATAAAAAATACAAAATGAGGGAATGCCTATTCCTCCTTTTTATGATATTCACTTCTAAATTGATTTGAGCTCTCCTAACTTATATGATAAAATAAGACTAGAAAAAGGAGAAGAACATGATCGATGTAGAAGAAATTCTGAGCAAGATGAACCCCAATCAGAAGATTAATTATGACCGTGTCATGCAGAAGATGGTACAAGTATGGGAGAAAAATGAGCAACGGCCAACCATTCTCATGCACGTTTGCTGTGCCCCTTGCAGTACCTATACCCTCGAATATTTGACCAAGTATGCAGATGTGACAATCTATTTTGCCAATTCTAATATCCATCCCAAGGCAGAATACCATAAGCGTGCCTATGTGACTAAAAAG
Organism: Streptococcus sp. CL6.35; assembly: GCF_049737915.1. GTDB lineage: Bacteria > Bacillota > Bacilli > Lactobacillales > Streptococcaceae > Streptococcus. The sequence continues at coordinate 147,244 of NZ_JBKOTU010000006.1, forward strand.
TTTGTCAGTGATTTCAATGAGCGAACTGGCAATAGCGTTCAATACCTAGAAGCTCCTTATGAACCTAACGAATATCGTAAACTGGTTCGAGGTTTGGAAGAAGAGCCTGAAGGTGGCGACCGTTGCAAGGTTTGCTTTGACTACCGACTGGATAAGACAGCTCAAGTGGCTATGGACTTGGGCTTTGACTACTTTGGCTCAGCCTTGACCATCAGTCCTCATAAGAATTCTCAAACCATTAATAGTATCGGAATCGATGTGCAAAAAATTTATACAACCCACTATCTTCCAAGTGATTTCAAGAAAAATCAAGGCTACAAACGTTCGGTAGAGATGTGTGAAGAGTATGACATTTACCGTCAATGTTATTGTGGTTGTGTCTATGCAGCCCAAGCTCAGAATATTGACCTGGTTCAGGTTAAGAAAGATGCTACAGCTTTCTTGCTGGATAAGGATGTTGAAAAAGACTATTCCCACATCAAATTTACTGTTACGAAATTAGATATATAGAAATCACCCCAGCTGTAAAGCTGGGTTTTTAAAATAAAAAAACCGGGGTCTTAACCCCAGTTTGACAACTTTACCGATTCTTTAGTTCTACATAGCGCTTGTACCAAATGTTTACATAGGCTTCTGAGAAAGGACCTCGTCCATTGTTAATCCAATCAACAAGAATTTTGACATGTTCTTTTAAAATATAGTCCAAGTCATCGGAATAATTCATTTTGCGTTTGTGACGCTCATACTCCTCAACGTCCAAGAGACGTTTCTCTCCATCTGTAAAAATTTTAACATCCAAATCGTAATCAATATACTTCAGTGCTTCTTCATCCAGATAGTAGGGGCTAGCCATATTGCAATAGTAGGAAATTCCATTATCACGAATCATGGCAATGATATTAAACCAATATTTCTTGTGAAAGTAAACAATAGCCGGTTCTCGAGTGACCCAACGACGACCATCACTTTCGGTAACCAGTGTATGATCGTTGACACCAATAATGGCGTTTTCTGTTGTTTTTAGTACCATGGTGTCCCGCCAAGTTCGGTGGAGACTCCCATCATGCTTATAACTTTGAATTGTAATAAAGTCGCCTTCTTTTGGAAGCTTCATAACTAACCAACTTTCTACAATTTATAAGTTTATCGTTTACTATTGTACCATAAAATTACCTAAAATCTGTGAATTTTACATGAAAATATTAAAGATATTCTCTGAGAGCGCTTGCTATATCCGAAAAATCGTAGCCTTTTCGTGCTAAAACTTGAGTTAAACGCTGTTTAAGTTCGTATCCTTCATATTTTCGGGCATACTTAGCATATTGCTTATCAAGTTCCTTGAAGATGAGTTCCTGAGTCGTTTCTTGATCAACTTGACTATCCAACTGGTCAAAAGTAGTTTTAGCATCAGAATAGGAAAACCCCTTGTTGGTCAGATTTTGGATTATCTTATCTTGCAAGGCACGAGCTGGAAGTTTTCCCTCATATTTTTTCAATAGTTTATTAGCTACACGTTGAGCAACTTCAGAAAAATCAAATTCTTTCAAGTTCTCTTCTATAGTAGATTTTGAAATCCCTTTTTGAGCTAGTTTCTGAGTCAGTACATAAGGACCCTTGTCTCCTGAAAGTTGATTGGCATTGATGATAGCATAAGCGTACTGAGCATCATTAATCCACTTATCTTCTTTAAGATTAATAATGACTTGAGAAACGATGTTTTCATCAATATCGTATTTTTTCAGATATTCTCTGACCTCTTTTTCAGTACGTGCTTTAAAGGATAGGTGGTAGAGGGCTAGATTCTTACCGTAAGAAAATTGGGCAAAGTCCTGAATATCTTTCAATTCTTCTTCACTTATCACCTTATCTCTTGATAACATAAAACGAACAATAGTATCTTCAGTAATGTAGCATTTGTCGCCATTATCAAGCTCCATCAGATAGAGTCTTTTTTTCTTTTCAAGTTTTGTGATTTTCATAGTTCTATTATAACTCAAAATGTGATAAGATAGGGGTATGAATCTGAAAGTGAAACAAAAAATACCATTAAAAATTAAGCGCATGGGAATTAATGGTGAGGGAATCGGCTTTTATCAAAAAACATTAGTCTTTGTGCCTGGTGCTCTCAAAGGAGAAGATATCTATTGTCAGATTACTTCTATTAAACGTAACTTTGTTGAGGCAAAATTACTGAAGGTCAACAAGAAGTCTAAATTTCGAGTTGTGCCGGCTTGTACTATTTACAATGAATGTGGAGGCTGCCAAATCATGCACCTGCATTATGATAAGCAGCTGGAGTTCAAGACGGACTTACTTCACCAAGCGCTGAAAAAATTTGCTCCTGCAGGATATGAAAACTATGAAATCCGCCCGACGATTGGAATGCAGGAACCCAAGTACTATCGTGCTAAGTTACAATTTCAGACTCGAAAATTTAAAAATCAGGTCAAGGCGGGCTTATATGCACAAAGCTCTCACTATTTAGTAGAGTTGAAAGACTGCCTGGTACAAGACAAGGAAACCCAAGTGATTGCTAATCGTCTAGCAGAATTACTTACTTATCACCAGATTCCAATCACGGATGAGAGAAAAGTTCTAGGTGTTAGAACTATAATGGTCCGACGAGCAAGAAAGACTGGACAGGTTCAGATTATTATTGTTATAAATCGTCAGCTTAATTTAACCCTGCTGGTAAAAGATTTAATTAAAGATTTTCCAGAAGTTGTGACAGTAGCTGTTAATACCAATACAGCTAAAACCAGTGAGATTTATGGTGAAAAGACAGAGATTATCTGGGGACAAGAGAGTATTCAAGAAGGTGTACTCGATTATGAATTTTCACTATCTCCTCGAGCATTCTATCAACTAAATCCTGAACAAACAGAAGTCCTCTATAGTGAGGCTGTAAAAGCCTTGGATGTTAATAAAGAAGACCATTTGATTGACGCTTATTGTGGAGTTGGAACGATTGGATTTGCCTTCGCAAAGAAAGTTAAAACATTAAGAGGTATGGATATTATTCCAGAAGCCATTGAAGATGCCAAGCGAAATGCTAAAAGAATGGGATTTGACAACACACATTACGAAGCTGGAACGGCAGAAGAGATTATTCCTCGTTGGTACAAGGAAGGCTACCGAGCAGATGCTCTGATTGTGGATCCACCACGTACAGGTCTGGATGATAAGTTATTAGATACTATTCTTACCTATGTACCAGAAAAAATGGTCTATATTTCTTGCAATGTTTCGACCTTGGCTCGTGATTTAGTACGTTTAGTAGAAGTCTATGATCTCCATTATATCCAGTCGGTTGATATGTTCCCACACACTGCTCGAACGGAAGCTGTTGTAAAATTAATAAAAAAAGTTTAAAAAAGTAGTTGACAAGTCAGAAAAAGCCTGTATAATAGTAAGAGTTGAAAATAACAACTCT